>CAYTJF010000019.1:0-5189 GCA_964437945.1 uncultured Granulosicoccaceae bacterium | reverse complement strand
CTGACTGTTCTGCTTGTTCTGCTTGTTCTGCTTGTTCTGCTTGTTCTGCTTGTTCAGTTGGCTCAGCAGGTGTAACGGACTCAGTTGGTGCACCCGGTATTAACACAGGTGGCGTACTTGGTTCAGCCGTCGTTGGCGGTGTTGTCGGCGGTTGCGTTGAAGCATCGCCTGGTATTGGTCTTGGCCGAGAGCCAAATAGTGAACCACGACGGCTACCGAAACGCCCGACTAGTTGTAAAGAACCAAAAGCGGCGTCTTGGTCCAGATACATACCTTCCAGTCGCACAGATAAGGTGTTATTGATAAACCATTCAGCGCCCCCACCAGCACCGAAATAAACCGAAGAATCATCAACCAGCCGCACACTCGTATCGCGATTGAGAAAACCAAGCGCAAAACGCCCATAAAGTGCCAGGTGCATACTGCTGCGGCGTACGCGGTCATCGTTGGTGTCATAAAAGCGGAACAATACAGAGCCATCAAGCGCTCGATACGTTACCAGCTCACTATTATCCAATTCCGCATCGCCGAGCCCATACAGGGTCACCTGACCACTGGTGCGATCATCAATATCACGACCAACAAACAGACTGCCCCCAGTCCCAAGTCTGCGTTCTATATCTATTCCGCTCTGTCTGGGATTGGGTTGCAGCTGGCTTGACCCTGCACCAAGCCCGAAGTACCACTGATCTCCTAACAATGTGGCGTTTTGCGCTGCCGCGCTACCCGATATAGCGCAAAAGCTGCATGCAAGCGCAAAAAAAGCTGACTTTCTAAAGTTATTCATTGCCGTGTGTCAAGCCGGTGACTAAGTAGATAATAGTTGGCTTTTTGTGGACCGTCGTTTTGTCATTGCTGTGAAGCCAACAAATGAGTATTCAACTGCATCAAATTAGTTTGCATCATTTAACCATTGGGCTACATTGTGCGCATAATACGTCAGTACTCCGTCACATCCAGCCCTGCGAAACGCCAATAAGGTTTCCATCACAACCGCGCGTTCATCCAACCATCCGGCCTGAGTCGCCGCTTTTAGCATCGCGTACTCACCGCTGACATGGTACGCATAAGTGGGTACTGAAAACGACTCTTTGGCGCGTCTGACAATATCCAGATACGGTAAACCTGGCTTGACCATGATCATATCAGCCCCTTCCTGTAAATCAGCGGCGATCTCATGCAAAGCTTCGTCACTATTTGCTGGATCAATTTGATAAGTGTACTTATTCGCTCCAGCCAAAGTCGCGCTAGCTCCAACGGCATCGCGAAACGGCCCGTAGAATGCCGAAGCATACTTTGCTGCATAACTCAAAATAAGCGTGTGGATATGCCCGTCAGATTCAAGCGCAGTTCTAATGCTACCAATTCGGCCATCCATCATGTCAGATGGTCCAACCACATCTGCACCCGCCTCGGCATGAGAAAGTGCCTGTTTAACCAACACCTCAACAGTGGCATCATTGACAATGTAACCATTGTTATCCATTAACCCATCATGACCGTGTGGCGAGTAAGGGTCGAGTGCCACATCGGTCATAACACCCAGTTCTGGCACAGCCTGCTTTACCGCACTTATTGCCCTTTGAGCTAAACCGTCTGGATGGTAAGCGCCAGCACAATCATCGGTTTTCGCCGAGTCATCGGTTACCGGAAACAACACAATCATTGGCACGCCCAGAGCATGCACCTGCTTAGCTTGCTCTACCAGTGCCTTGATGGTGAGTCGCTCAACACCGGGCATGGACGGCACTGGTACACACGGACCATCACCATCTATAACAAAATACGGTTGAATCAACATGTTGCAGCCAATTTCGTGTTCACGCATGAGCTTGCGAGAAAACAATTTACGACGCATGCGACGTGGTCGATTGTCAGGATATGGGCTACGGACACCGAAATGAGGGTTGTTAGTCACAGTTATACATCCGATCATTGTTAAAATTAGAAATGCATGAGGATACCCAGATTGGCGGTAAGTCAATCTCGGGCTATGATCGCAGTTTAATTGGAACTGCTCAACCATTGGCAATCTCAAGGACTGTCCAACAACGCAACTATGCCCTACTTCAAACTTTTTTTTATCGTCCTTTTCGGCAGCATTGCTATATGGTTTGCCATTTACAGGTTTGTTGCGTCTACCGATGACATGGCAAATTCGTTCTCGCACAACACAAACATCGAAGCGCGGGCAAAAGTGGAAGCCGAGAAAAACGGTGAGCCAGATCATGTAAGCAAGCCTGCTAATCGTGAACCTAAGATCAGTGGAGACACTATGATTGCTCCAGTACAGGCCAACGTTGCTGCCGATGAACAAGCTTTGGTTGCCAAGTTGGTTGCAGCAATCGAAGAAGAACCAGCTACGCAAACTCCAGTTGATGAAAGCGCAACCAGTAAAGATGACGCGCAGCAAGCAGATAAACAAGACAGCGAGCCTGAATTATCGGAAACAGAGCGAGCCGACAGCGATGTCGATATGCAAGCAGATAGTAAAAATGACAGCGATAGTGCGAATGCCAGCCAGACCGAAATCCACCAGGGCAAAACTCGGCAGCTTGACGATAATCTGCTTGAGACTATCAAGCCCGGTGACGCAACACAAAAAACGGACTCCGATACGGTTCGAGCAATCGACATAGCCTACTCGTTGCCATCAGATTCATCCTGTGTAATACCTGGTGACAATCAATACCCCCGTGTCGGTGTTCACTACCGGCCCAACTCGTTTGCGATCAAAGGACGAAGCCTGACAAATATCGACAAGCTCATTGCTGTTTATAAAAAATGCGGTGGCAAACTACTGGTAGTAGACAACAAAGTCGACAAAGAGGCATCGGATAATAATTTGGTTCAACTGAGGCAAAACGAAGTAAAATACTACTTGCTACAAAGGCGAGTACCTAAAGATGACATGGTTTTCCCGGACATTTGAGATTCTCAGACAATGGCTGTTACCGGATAAATACTTCTTTCAGATAAAATTTTTAGATTAATGATTTTTTAGATAAATATAATGATCAATCGCTACACTATCATTGGCCAACCTGTCGCCCAAAGTGTGTCGCCTGCAATCCACCATATGTTTGGCGAGCTAACCCAAAGACGCCTGCGCTACACCAGAACCGAAGCAACTGACGATTCGTTTGTTGATATCGTAAAAAATTGGCAATCCACCGGTGGCAAAGGATGCAATATAACAGCGCCTTTTAAAGAGCTGGCAGCCACTATTTGTGACAGGCTCAGCGAAAATGCCCGGCTCGCAGGGGCAGTTAACACAATCGAAATGCATCGCGATGGCTCTTTAGTCGGTCACAACACAGACGGTATTGGTTTACTAACCGACATTGAAATAAATAAACAGGTGCCCATTGATGGTTTACGGGTTTTAATGGTTGGTGCTGGCGGCGCTGCCCGCGGCGCTATCGGGCCACTTCTATCGGCAAACCCTGCGTGTTTGCACATCGCCAATCGCACCATTGAACGTGCTGAAAAATTGGCTGAAACGTTTAAATCGTTAGGTTCGGTTAGTTTTAGCAGTTACAATGATCTGAGCGACGTTGCAAGTTTCGACGTAGTCATTAATGCCACCAGCATGGGCTTTGACAACAGCGCGCCGCCGCTGCCAGTCAATATTCTGCACGCCGATACGTTTGCATACGACATGATGTACAAAGCTCACCAAACACCCTTTCTAAATTGGTGTGAAAAAAATGGTGTAGCTAAATTTTCAGATGGTTTTGGCATGCTGGTTGAACAAGCCGCCGATGCCTATCTGATCTGGGAAGGAGTCAGACCGAAAACGCGTAAAGTGTATCTTGCCACCGATGAAATTATCAACAGCGCCAATGTCTAAAGCCAACAATCAATTGCAATGTATAAGGTGTCTAATACCTTTGTTGACATCGCAGTTACCGATATTTTCGCTGAGCGGCTTAAAACTGTAAAACAATTACGTAGATCGACATAATCAGGTAGTCTATGCAGTATAAAAAGCTTGGCAATACCGATATCGACGTCAGTCAGTTGTGCCTTGGCAGCATGACCTGGGGTACACAAAATTCAGTTGAAGATGCCTGTGAGCAAATTGAGTATTCACTCGACAAAGGCGTAAATATTATTGACACCGCCGAGCTTTATCCAGCGACCCCGCTCTCTGCTGAGACGCAAGGCCGCACTGAAGAATTTATCGGACAATGGGTCAGTCAATCGGGCAAGCGCGATCAAGTACTCATCGCAAGCAAAGTCGCTGGTACTGGTCCCAAATGGATAGACAATGGTGCGGATATAGATTCTCGTAAAATTCGAAAATCTATCGAAGGCAGTCTGCAACGCCTGAACACAGACTACATCGACTTATATCAACTGCATTGGCCTAATCGCGGCTCGTATCATTTTCGACAATCCTGGACATTCAACCCGACCAAACAAAACCGGCAACAGTTTCTGGATCATATCGTCGATGTGTTGCAGACACTGCAATCTCTGATAGACGAAGGCAAGGTTCGTCATATTGGTTTGTCCAACGAATCTTGCTGGGGAACATCGCAGTTTCTATCGGTTGCCGAGCAAAATAACTTCCCGCGTGTTGTATCCGTACAAAACGAATACAGCCTGTTGCAACGTATTTTCGATCTGGATTTTGCCGAACTTGCCCACAATGAAAATGTTGGTCTACTGGCGTTCTCACCGCTGGCCTGCGGTCTGTTAACTGGCAAATATGACAACGATGTTATTCCACAGGGTTCACGGCGTACTATTGCTAAAGACTTAACGGGACGCCTGTCAGAAAAAAGTAAACCTGCTTTGAATCGCTACATAGCGTTAGCTCGTGAACACGGTTTAAAACCAGCTCAAATGGCTTTGGCGTTTTGCATGACCCGCCCGTTTATGACATCCGTTATTTTTGGTGCAACGTCGATGGATCAGTTGAAGACAAATCTGGGTGCTGCTGATTTAAAGCTTAGCGAAGAGGTGTTGCAGGGCATTGCAGATGTTTATCGAGACTACCCGATACCAATGTAATCCAAAGCAGGCTGCTGAGATGAAATCAAAATCCAACCTCTGCTTGTCATTCTCAAGAGTTACCCAGCAACTACTGATATTGTGCTTATTGTTATCAACCCCTCCCGTGCTGGCATTAACCGAAATTGAGTCTATTGACACGCTAAAACCGATGCCTGGACCAGACT
>CAYTJF010000018.1:0-40369 GCA_964437945.1 uncultured Granulosicoccaceae bacterium | reverse complement strand
CTTCAACAATAACCCACGGTGTTGAAGTTGGACAGGTCACTACATGATGTCTAGTTTTCCGGTAATCAGTACTCTGGTTACTCTGCTCTGGTTACTAATGGATTAGCTTAAACAGTGTATTACGTGCTCGCCAATCGTGGCGGGCACGGCACTTGGTATTAACTAGTAGTCTTGCCTTTTCACATATTCACAACAACAGCCCAGTTATCCTCTCAATATCTGCATTCGCGTTGTGATATTTCAGTTTTAGTACTATTTGTTGGTATTTGCGTCGTTGTTGTGCTTGATTGCATCCATCGTATGACTTGAAGTAACATTGCCTGAAAGCGCCATCTATAAAAACTGTTGAGACGTCACATGTCTGATGTTACTGTCAGGGTAGTTACCATGTTGACTTCATTGTTGGCGCTCGGCTTGTTGTGGCACTTCACAGCCGGCGCGCTCAACGACCGTTCTTTACCCTCACCGTATGCTGTTTGGCAAGCTTTTGTCACAGAGTGGCGTAGTGGTGAGCTGTTGTTTCACCTGTTAGCCACTCTGGGTCGGGTTGCGGCCGCATTTATTCTGGCTATGACTATCGGTTCATGCGTCGGCATATTGCTCGGTTCGCACAGTACGCTTAATACCGTATTTGATGCCTGGTTAGTCTTGTTACTCAATATTCCGGCTCTCGTCATCATAGTGCTTTCCTACATTTGGTTCGGTTTGAATGAAGCGGCAGCTATCAGCGCTGTTGCACTGAATAAAATACCGAATGTAGTTATCACTATGCGAGAGGGTGCTCGTTCGGTCGACGCTGAGTTAAATGAAATGGCTTTAGTTTATCGATTCGGGCGCTGGAAAAAAATCAGACATGTGCTTGTTCCCCAGCTACAACCATTTTTTGCCGCCGCCACCAGGAGTGGTATTTCACTGATTTGGAAAATTGTACTGGTCGTGGAACTGCTTGGACGTTCTAATGGCGTTGGATTTCAAATTCAGCTGTATTTTCAGCTTTTTGACGTTGCAACGATACTGGCTTACACATTCGCCTTCGTGTTCGTTATGTTAGCCATAGAGTACCTGGTACTCCAACCCATGGAACGTATGGCAACGCGCTGGAGACCAAGCAGTGCTTGATGTTGATATTCAGAATAAAACCTATAAAGTTGCTGATGGCACGTTGCTTGACGCTATTGACAATATAAAATTCAAACTGGAGTCGCAAACGTTTACCTGCATTGTTGGTCCTTCGGGATGCGGAAAAACAACAACATTACGCGCCATTCTTGGTTTGGACAAAGATTTTTCCGGTACCGTCAACTTTAAAAGCCGGGCAAATGGCACTGGCAGAGTCGCAACGGTATTCCAGGAACCTAGATTGCTGCCGTGGCGTAGTGTCGAAGAAAACGTACGCCTGGCCATGCCAAAAAAATTGCAGGGTCAGTCGTTATCAGGTTTATTTAATGAACTGGGTATTGAGCATGTAAAACAGTTTTTTCCGGGTGAGCTTTCGCTGGGTCTTGCTCGTCGTGTTGCATTGGCACGTGCCTATGCACTTGAGCCTGAGTTGCTGATACTCGATGAACCCTTTGTTTCGTTAGATGATGCAACGGCCGATCATTTGCGACAACTGCTTTCCATGCTCTGTCAGTCTCGACCGACTACCAGCCTTATGGTCACGCATAACTTATCAGAAGCTGCTGCATTAGCTGATCGAATAATTGTGTTTAGCCAGCGCCCGTCAACTATCCTGGAAGACGTCGTTGTTGATTTAGCGAAAAGTGAACGTACAGACAAAGATATTGCTGATGTGGTTGCTTATATCAAGTCGATACAGGAATCATAGTTTCGGCACAATGAGCTGTTTTTTCTGTGATAACTATTTTTGTTACTGTTTTAACTTTACCGGTAACTTCAACGGACCACGAAATGCCCATCCCGAAAATGGTACTGAACCTGATATTTGCATGTGAGGAAACCGCTCAAACAGGCGTGGTAGTGCAACATCGGCAATCAGCATTCTCGATGCTGCAGCTCCGGCACAAAAGTGTGGTCCAGCGCCAAAGCTGAGTGCTTTCGAGGTATCTCGAGAAAGATCAAACAAATCGGGATTGGTAAAAGTATCGCTATCTCGATTGCCACTACCAAACATAAGAAAAGCACGACTATCGACCTCGAAGGTAACATCGTTGTAAACATAATTCCTGGCAATGCGTCTGGGCGACATGCCTATCGGTGAAATCCAACGAGCATATTCCTCAAAAACCTTTAACCATGTTTGCTCTCCATTCAGTACCGCTTGTCGTTGTTCTGCATGAGTGAGTAATGCCCAGACAGCACCAGCAATGGCATCGCGTGGTTCGTTCTGACCACCACTGATCGCCAGTTTTATATTCGCACGAATACTATCAATTGGCTGCTCTGACGCTAACAGTACAGCTAACAACGAGTGTTCTGAAACTCCAGAGCCGGGTAGCCGCATTTTATCTATACAGGCATCAATCAGCTGCGTGCCTTTGTTGCAGCGTTCTTGAATTGCCAGGTTATTCTGGTAGTTTGCTATACCGTCGATCATGGACTGCGAGCTTGTGTCCATTTGTTCGGTCGTCATGTTGGTTAATCCGGTGATGAATCGCAGCGCATGTGCAGATACTGGCATTGCGAAGTCTTGTACCAGATCGCATGTGCTTTTTTTCTCTAGCGCTTCAAGTACTGAATCGGTTGCTTGTTCACAGAGTACTTTCCAGATTGTCTTTACACTTTTTGGAGACCAGGCAGGCTGGGCTTGTCTGCGTTCTGCCAAGTGTGCGTCGCCGTCTTTACGCATCATGTTCTGGCCCATAAGTACATTCATCAAACCACCAGGTTGATCAGATGAAAAAACGTCAACGTTTTTTTCGCAGGTGAATATATCCTGGTGTCGCGTGAGTAGTGTTGCGTTGAGTTGTGGCACAAAACAAATGGGTGTTCTCTGGCGCATGTCGGCCAGAATCGGGTAGGGATTTTCCGCGAGGGTTTGTAAATCAATATTTACCGTTGGAAGATTAATTGTGTTTTAGCTCTATAGGTTCACCGTGTGGTGTTCTGTCGGCAGCTTCGTGCCATTGGGCTTTTCTGCTCAGCAGTTCATCGCTGGTGGTCAGCTGCTTTTTTTCTACAAGCGATTCAAGTGCGTGCAGCCAATGTTGATAATAATCCTGGGGTTCGGACGTCTGTATTTGTGTGGAAAGCGCGTCTGCCCATTCCGTCCAGGTGAATGCGCCTTTTTGATGCAGGTTTACAACCATTGCAAATGCCTGAGCTTCCCATGGTTCTTTAAAAACCGGTTCATTGTTGTCCAGTACCATGTCTGGTAAGCAAGTGAGATCGAGGCTTGTCATGTTGTTGCCTTCAGATAAGGTTGCCACAGATCAAGGGTCACGGAATCCCGATTGTTTTTGTCTTCTCCCCACAATGTGTCTGCCGTGAAACTAACCTGGTACAGCCAAGTCGGGGCTTCGCCATCACCTCGGCCGCTGGAATCGGGAAAAACATGCACACCATGAACTTTAGTAATTTCGCCAACTTTGTCTCGGGCATACCGTGGCAGACGAGTGTGCGTGGATGGATGGCTGTTAATGGTTCGAATCTGCTGGCCTTGTACAAAGCGTGGGGTATCTTGCTCTTCTCGGTTGGCAGGTCCTCCGGCCAGTAAGGTGGCCATAACATCTTCGGGTACTAATTTTCTTTTTACTGATATTGGCTGCTTTATGGCGTGGCCACTCAATAATTCTTCATCGTCAATCATGCCACGTTCTTTGAGCAATTTTGTGATGCCATAGAGCCAGATCTCGTAATAGCTGGAGCTCATGTAGTTGGCTGGCTGCATGCTTTCGCGCGCAAATCGGCCCTGATCAATATTCCACATACCACAGGCGCCCAGCGCGATAGTCATGCCTAGAACACGTTCTTCCCACTGGGCATGAAAGTTCGGTTCGTTTTGTTCTTCGACAACAGGTCCAAAGCCCATCATACCGCCCAGGTCGGCGCCACCATTCATGTGGTTAACTCCGCAGCATCTAACACCGCCGTACCAATCATGGAGTTTCTGGTTACCAGCTGTGCCAACTCTGATTCAGTTAATGAGTCAGTGTTTTGCGGGCGCTCAGGAATGACAAGGTATCGAACTTCCGCTGTGGAGTCGTGGACTTCAATTTTTTTTGCTTTCGGTAACTGCAGGCCAAAATCTGCCAGTACAGCGCGTGGTTCCATGACTGCTCTTGAACGAAAGGGTGGGGATTTGTACCAGGTTGGTGGTAATCCAAGTACTGACCATGGGTAGCATGAACACAAGGTACAAACAATCAAATGATGAGTATCGGCTGAATTAAACACAGCGACCATGTGCTCGCCCTGACGTGAGGTGTAACCAAGTGAGTGGATGGCCGCTGTGGCATCTTCTTTTAACCAGGCACTAAATGCATCGTCAGTCCAGGCTTTAGCGACTACATGCGCGCCGTTCTGAGGGCCAATTTTTGTTTCATAGGTTTGTACGATTGCGTCTACCGCTGCGCTGTCGATATAGCCTTTTTCACTGAGCAGGCTTTCCAATGCCCTTACACGGGCTTCGATATCGGTCATATGTGAATGGCTGTCATCGTCGTGGCTGTGCATTTTTAGTTACCTATGACCTGGCATTCTGCTAGGAAAAAGTGTGTTATCGAGCTTAATATACTACGTTATGGTGATCAAGATTGCGAGGTTTAAGGCGGGGAAGCTAATTCAAGTAATGCTTTATGAAAATCAATCCAGTGTGCGCTGGTAGACGACCAGCTGGCATCACCAAAGCCGTCACTGAGTGCTGTAGGTACTTGCTTCTGGATTAAGGCATTAGCTTGCACTGACGATCGCTCGCGTGCCAAAAAGTACAGTTCTGCATCTTGCAAGCCTCTACGCCAGGCTTTTAAACGCATTGATGCTATCGGGCCGGGAGATTTTTCGAAACCAATTTTGTTCAGCTGATTACCGGGATAGACCATAACGCCATTGCCAGATCTGTCTTCATCTGGATGGAATTGAGGCTCTCGGAATGGCAGATCATCGTTGCCAAGATTTAACGCCCACATAAATTGACCCTGGAAACCGTATCGAGCACCGATAACTCCCCATGTGCGCATTTCGATTCCGGAAGAATTAATACTGTGCGCACCAACAGCTGGATGACCAAAATGATAAAACCATGCCTTGTCTCCGTGTTGCATTCTCTCTTGCAGAAATTTGGTATCTGCTGCACCTGCATTGGGTGCCCACAAACGGATAACACCGGTCAGGTCTTGCTCTGGATTGCCTTGCCAACTAGCTGGGTTGCTATGGCTGGTCCAAAGCAGGTCGATTGGAACTGTGTCAGTGCCTGAGTCGATTGACGCTTGTACATCCGCAATTTGCGCGTGTATGCGGGTAATGTAGTCGTCTCTTGATTCTATGCCATCGCCAAAATTTGATGGACCGTCTACTTCATCAAACACATAGGCATAATAGTCGTTGTCGGGCCATTGGCGATCAATGACCAAATTATTCCACTGGGTGGCGAGCTCTTCGAAGCGTTCAATCTCTGGTTCACTAAGGCCGTCAATGGTGTCTGCGTTTATTGTCTGTGGCCAGGGCGTTCTCCAAACAGTGACTGGTGTATTCGCACCCGGACCTGTGTATCCAGACGATGGATCAAAAAGATCACCTGTCATTGATGGCTCTATGGTGCTCGCATAGTGATCTAACTGCTGCTCAGATAATAGCTTGGGTATACGTTCAATAAATACCATTCGATGCTGATGCGCAAATTTTTGATAGCATTGCGACATATCACGCCATGCCTGGCTGCTTATATCGGTACCAGCACCTTCCTGGTAGTAAGTTCTATACAGCTCGCCAACCGCGTTAATCGATGGTTTGTCCGGCAATGTAGCAGAGTAAATAGTAAATGTGATTGGCAGTTCGACTACTACACCATCGATACTAAGTGCCAGAGTTTGTGCATAGGTGCCAGTCTTACTGTTTGAGGGAATGTAAGTATCTATCCAAATCGATTGGTTGGATTGGGCTGTTTGTGGTATCGGAAGTTGTACGGTGCGCTGATTGGATGTTGGTTTGCAGGCAGTCTGCGATGAGACTAGCGCATCTGGATACTCACCGGGCCACGGTAACACAGGTGTTGGTGGTCCCCATTTATAGCCACCATTTGAAATAGTGTGGTAGAACGCTGTGTATATCGATTGAGATACCGAAAGATCAGCAATATTTCCACTTTCATCGTTGGTTGTGAAATCTCCAAGATTTACTGAGATAGTGTCGATTGGAGTTGACGAAGTTCTGCGTAGTAGCAATTGAAAGGCAACTGTTTCGTTTTTGGCTGCATGCAATTTGACAGGGCCTTTTGACCAATCGTAATCGCTATGCTCGTAGGGAATATTTCCTCGCTTTGCGATTTTGGCCATATCGCTTGCTGGACAGATAGTTAAAGCATCGTTAGCGGTAACGCAAGCATGAGTAAAACCCTTATCGTCATTTGCACCTGGATCGCATGCGCTTATACATAGCGACGCCGTTGCAATTAAAGCAATGTCTTTTATCGCAAGACCATTCAGATGATTCATACCGTGAAGCTTCTTGTCGCAATCGTTTTTTTCAATCTTAATAGATCGAGAACAAATAAACCGAGATTGCGAGATTCACTTCGTAAACAACTGGGGCGTCTTCTGCATTTAATAGTCAGGAAACTAGTTGTATTCAGGCAACAACTTTTGTGCTGTGTCAATCTATACAACTATATCGTTGAATCAGTCGGCTGGGGCAATACCTTCGCTAGTAAATTTACTAATGTATGACAAGGTTTTAGTCGTGGAAAATGTCAATAAGTGTAGCTATTACGTTGATAAATGTTCATTGGTAATTCGACTATTTCGATAAACTGAATAAAGGAATCCATGCGATGATGCATGGATTCCTGATTCATTAGACAGTTATACCGTATCCAAACATGTGCTTATCACAATACTGAACCTTGCTGTTGGTGTAGTTGTGACCACACGATATTCATTGCGATTTCAGTATTGCTTTTAGACGCTACACAAATAAAGTTTGCATCGTTTTCGTTTGGCAATAACGTGCTTTATTAGCGTGCGTATTAGTTGAGTTCTTTAAAGATTATTTCAACTCGACGATTGGATTGTCGCCCGGCCTGGCTGCTGTTATCAGCGATTGGATTAGTCTCGCCTAAGCCTGCTGTTTTTATTCGTGTAGTACTTATGCCTTGGCTAATCAGTGCATTTTTAACAGACTCAGATCGTTGCAGTGACAATCCATGATTGAATTGTTCATCACCGATGTGGTCAGTGTGGCCTTCTACCAGTGCTGTTCGCTCTGGATTTTCTTTGAGGAAGGCAACTGCTTTTGAAACAGTGTCGTGAGCTTCAGAGCGAAGGCTTGATTGTTCAAAGTCGAACAGAACGTTATTGAGCGTAAGGCTTGGTCCGCGAGGTGTATCCACTATTTCTGCAGCTCTGTTTATGGGCACTTGCATTGGCACCTTTGCGGCTGCACCCAAGGAAGGTTCCACCACCTTGGGGTTGTTAGAACAGGCGGATATAAAACAACTCATTGACAGTGCTGATAAGTATCTAATAAAAGAAACTGTTTTCATGGTTATCCCTGATTAACATCGTTATTGGCGATATTGCAGGTAGCGACCATGCTGCGGCGGTTTTAATGTCTGAAAGATTACTGCACGAACATATTAGCTAATTGGAAAGAATACCCGGCAACTGTAAATCGTGCGCGGCCGCACAATCCAAAGCTGACTCGTATCCAGCATCAGCATGGCGCATAACACCCGTAGCTGGGTCGTTCCACAGCACGCGTTCCAGGCGGCGTGCTGCATTGTCGGTTCCATCGGCACAGATGACCATGCCTGCGTGTTGAGAGAATCCCATACCAACACCACCACCGTGGTGCAATGAAACCCAGGTGGCACCAGATGCGCAGTTTAGTAACGCATTTAACAGTGGCCAGTCGGACACGGCGTCTGAGCCATCTTTCATTGATTCGGTTTCCCTGTTCGGTGAAGCAACCGAACCCGAGTCAAGGTGATCGCGACCAATGACAATAGGTGCTTCGACTTCGCCATTTTTAACCATTTCATTAAACGCTAATCCCAGTCGATGCCGTTGTCCAAGACCAACCCAGCAAATGCGTGCTGGAAGACCCTGGAACTCGATGCGCTCTCTTGCCATGTCAAGCCAATGATGTAGATGATCATCATCGGGAATAAGCTGTTTTACTTTTTCATCGGTTTTGTATATGTCTTCGGGGTTGCCCGATAGCGCTGCCCAACGAAACGGCCCTATGCCACGGCAAAATAATGGTCGAATATAAGCGGGGACAAAGCCTGGGAAAGCAAAGGCGTTGTTCAATCCTTCTTCCTTTGCGACTTGACGGATATTGTTTCCATAGTCCAGCGTCGGTATACCCTGGTTCCAAAAATTGACCATAGCTTGTACCTGTATCTTCATAGATGCCCGTGCTGCTTTTTCTACTGATTCTGGATCGCGCTCTTGTGCTGATCGCCATTCACTTAACGTCCAACTGGCTGGAAGGTATCCATGGAGCGGGTCGTGCGCAGAGGTTTGATCAGTAACGATATCGGGTTTAATGCCACGCTTAATCATTTCTGGAAAAACTGTTGCCGCGTTGCCGTGCAAGCCAACTGATTTAGCCTCACCTGTGCTGGTCCAATTATCAATCATATTCATTGCTTCATCCAATGAATTCGCTTTTTCATCCAGATATCGAGTGCGAAGTCGCATATCGATTCTGTCAGGGTCACATTCCACGGCCAGGCAACAGGCGCCGGCCATTACTGCTGCCAAAGGCTGTGCGCCACCCATGCCACCCAAACCGGCTGTTAGTATCCACTTACCGGTCAGATTGCCGCCATAGTGTTGTTTGCCAGCTTCAACAAACGTCTCATACGTGCCTTGAACAATGCCTTGGGTGCCAATGTATATCCAGGAGCCAGCGGTCATTTGGCCATACATCATCAAGCCTTGTTTATCGAGTTCATTGAAGTGCTTCCAGGTTGCCCAATGCGGCACCAGGTTAGAATTAGCGATTAGCACACGCGGTGCATCGCCATGTGTTTTAAAAATACCAACAGGTTTGCCAGATTGCACAAGCAAGGTTTGATCGTCATCAAGGTTTTTTAAGCTATCAACAATGGCGTCAAAGTCTTCCCAGCTTCGTGCCGCTCGCCCAATGCCGCCATACACAACAAGTTCCTGTGGGTTCTCTGCCACGTCCGGGTGAAGGTTATTCATCAACATGCGCATTGGCGCTTCACAAAGCCAGCTTTTAGCGCTTATTTGAGAACCGGTTGGCGGGTATACTTCTCTGATGTTTCTTCGAGATATTGTGTCGTCTTTCATCGGTTAGATATCCGGTTGATTCATAGCTGGTGCTGATGGACTTGCAGTTTCTCAAGCTATTGGTTGAAGTTTCGGCATAACAATTGGAATAGCTGAAGTTATTGTTAGGTCCTGCCTTATAAGACCGACTGTATTTTCGATGTCGGTCGTCATATACCGATCTTTTTTCAAAGTGGGAATTGATTTTCTTATAGTTGATATTACGCGCAGTAGAGAATCGCTGGTCTGTAGCGGGGCTCTAAACTCAACACCTCTGATCGCGCATAATAATTCGATTGCGAGTATGTTATTCAGATTCTTATTCATACGCTGTAACCGAACAGCACCATGAGCGGCCATGGATACATGATCTTCCTGATTTGCGCTGGTAGGAGTTGAATCGGTAGAACATGGATTAGCCAGATGTTTATTTTCACTCATCAGTGCTGCGGAGGTAATTTCAGCAACCATAAAACCGGAGCAAAGACCTGGTTCCGGTGTTAAGAATGGAGGCAGGTCAAACGATAGTGTTGGGTCTACCATTAATGCAATTCGCCGCTGCGCGATTGCGCCCAGTTCAGCTAGTGCGATGGCGATTTGATCTGCTGCAAAGGAGACAGGTTCGGCATGAAAGTTACCGCCCGAATATATTTTTGCGCTGGTTTCGCCATGCGGTATGCCGTCGTCTGGGTGCGGGTTTTCTAGTATTACAAGCGGATTGTCTGTGACTGCGTTCGCTTCAACTTCCAGTACACTGGCCGCTTGCCTGAGCAATTCCATGCAAGCGCCGGTAACCTGAGGTTGGCATCGAATGCAATAAGGGTCTTGCACACGAGAATCGTCTTCGCGATGGCTTTCTCGAATTAGTGAGCCTTGTAACAGTGCCCGCATGCACGCTGCTACTTCAATTTGCCCTTGATGTCCCCTGAGTGAATGGATGGCGGGTTGCAACGGAGCAGTGGAGCCCATAATGGCATCAGTTGTCATGCAGCTGGATAATATACTTGTGTTAGCCAACATCCATGCTTTTAATAAAGCGTCTAGCGAGACAGCGGTAGAGAATTGTGTGCCGTTTATTAACGCCAGACCCTCTTTAGCTATTAGAGTAATGGGCGTTAGTCCTGCAGATGCTATTGCAACGTCAGCTTTTTGATATGTACCCTGATAAAACACATACCCTTCACCCATCAAAGTTGCTGCAAAATGTGCTAGCGGTGCCAAATCCCCGGATGCACCGACTGAACCTTGAAGCGGCACAGCAGGCGTCAAGCCGTGATTTAAAAACTGTTCTATAGCTTCAATCAGTTTCCAACGAACGCCTGAAGCACCGCGCCCCAAAGACAATATTTTCAGGACCATCATTAATCGCACACAGGATTCATCGGCCAGATCACCTACACCGGCGCAATGCGACAAGATGAGATTACGTTGCAAGGTGACGGTGTCTGATTTGTCTATTTTTACGTTGGCTAACTTTCCAAACCCAGTGTTAACACCATAAACCGGTGTCTCAGCGTTTACCACAGCATCGATCACTGCGGCTGATTTGTCGACGGCGGGCTTGAATTTTCTATCCAGCTTTATAGTCAGCTTTGGGTTATCCAGTATGGTTTTTATATCGACAATTTTCGTTTTGTTGGGGTGTAAAATTAAAGTGGTCATGTGTCACGTATGTTCATGTTGACATTAGCAGAATTTAGCAAGTAATTCGTTCTATAAGTGGATTGAATCCGATTCTGTAACTTAATTCAGCAGGATGGGTGCAGTCCCACAGTGCAAAATCTGCTACGCAGTCTTCGCTGATCTGACCATAGCGGCTTAGCCCTAGCGCTTGTGCTGCTCTTCGGGTAACACCAAGCAATGCTTCCTCGGGTGTCAGTCGGAAAATGGTGCAAGCCATGTTCATTGTTAGCAGTAGTGAGCTCATGGGCGATGAACCTGGATTGCAATCTGAGGCAATGGCAATCGGCACTTTGTAGTTTCTGAGTAATGAGATCGGAGGCAGTTGTTTTTCCCTAAGCGTATAGAATGCACCGGGTAGCAACACGGCAACTGTGCCGGATTTCGATAATGCACTAACGCCTGCTTCGTCAAGGTATTCAAGATGGTCAGCCGACAGTGCATTGTATTCAGCAGCAAGCTGTGCTCCACCCTTTAGTGATAATTGTTCGGCATGCAACTTGACTGGTAACGACAAGTCTTTGGCTTTGCGAAATACTCGCTCAATTTGCTCAGGTGTAAATGCAATTGATTCACAAAAACCGTCGACCGCATCCACCAGGCTTTCTTCGTGTGCCAGCTTAAGAGTAGGGATACACACTTCATCAATGTAGGCGTCAGCCTGAGCTTTAAACTCAACAGGAACAGTATGCGCGCCAAGAAAGCTGGTTTTTATGGTCACCGGTCGCAGACTCTCGAGTTGTCGGGCGGCTCTTAACATGTTTAGCTCGGTAGTGGTATCGAGTCCATAACCTGATTTGACTTCAATAACGGCAACGCCTTCGGATAATAGTGCGTCCACGCGTGGTAGCGACAGGTTTATCAGTTCACCAACGCTTGTCGCACGAGTTGCCGATACAGTTGAGACAATGCCACCACCGGAAGCTGATATTTGTTCATAACTGATACCGGTTAAGCGTTGTTCAAATTCATTTGCTCTTTGACCGGCGTGAACTATATGTGTATGGCAATCAATTAGTGAAGGAGTAACTAACTTACCATTGCAATTTTGCTGTTCATAGTCTTGAAATCGTCCGGGAAGTTTGTCGTAGGGACCACACCATTCCACCAGCCCTTCGCTAAAAGCCACTGCACCTTGCTGTATCAGACCATACGGCTCTTTGGAATCGGTGCACGTAGCTAGCGTTGTGTTGATTAATACTCGGCGAGTCATTGTTACGATCAAATTGACATTAAATGCATAGAGAACAACAATATGTGTCTACCTATGTGGAGTCAAGCTACCAATGGCAAAACCTGAATCAACTATTTGGGCAAGACACGCGTTAACCGACAACGGATGGCAGTCAAACGTTTGTGTTCGTATTGATTCGAATGGTTGGATTGACAGCGTCAGTACAAATCAAAATCCGAGTGGAGACACTCGTGTCGGAATTTTGCTACCAGCCATGACCAATTTACATAGTCACGCTTTTCAACGCGCCTTTGCCGGACTGACCGAAACACGGGGGCCAGATCCAAAAGACTCGTTTTGGAGTTGGCGAAAACTCATGTATTCGTTTTTACAGAAGTTAACGCCCGACGATGTAGAATCAATCGCCGCTTTTGCTCAAATGCAAATGCTTGAATCCGGTTACGCCTCGGTGGGTGAGTTTCATTATCTGCATCACCAATCCAATGGTAGTCATTACACTGAGTGTGCCGAAATGTGTGAGCGCATTATTGCTGCTGCCGTCAATTCGGGTATTGGACTCACTCTACTGCCTGTTTTATACGAACAAGGAGGTTGCGATGGCCGAGATTTAACAGGTGGACAAAAAAGATTCGGGAATTCAATCGATGAGTTTGCGAATTTGTATGCAAATGCAAGTTCGATGATCTCCAAGCAACCAAACCACTATTCAATTGGGGTTGCGCCACATTCACTCCGAGCCGTAAGCCAAGACTCGCTCAAGACCGCTCATGAGTTAGCTGGTGTGAAACCCTTTCACATACATATTGCAGAGCAGCAGGCGGAAGTGGAAGAAATTCTGGCCGCGTGGAACGCAAGGCCGGTTGAATGGTTACTCGATAACCATGTAATAAATGACACCTGGTGTCTGATACACGCAACGCACATGTGTGATAACGAGATAGAACGGCTAGCAAAATCGGGGGCCACCGTTGGCCTTTGTCCTATTACGGAATCCAATCTTGGGGATGGTATTTTCAATGGTTCACTATTCCAGCGGCACGGAGGCCAGTGGGGCATCGGAACGGACTCTAACGTGCGAATTGCTTTAGGTGAAGAACTAAGAACCCTTGAATACTCACAGCGATTGTCCGAGTATGGTCGAGCGATCTATGCAGATCAGAATCGTTCATGCGGTCGATTGCTTTTTGACACTGCACTCGCAGGCGGTGCAAAGAGTTTGCAACGACAGTCGAGCAGTATATCCAAAGGCAAGCTGGCCGATTTACTGGCGTTGGATTTAACGTCTACATGCTTTGTCGCTGTTGAAAAAGATCAATGGTTAGATGCATGGATATTTGCTGACGACGACAGTCTTATTACCAAGGTATGGTCGGCAGGCGTTGCTGTGGTTAACGATGGAGTGCATATTCATCGTTCAGAAATTACAGAACGTTATCGCAAAACACTCTCTTCATTAGTGTCGGCGTTGTAGACTGTGGTCGTTATAGGCGGTGATATTGAGGACTCATTAATCAGGTATCGCAGGTTTGCTGAGTAGTGGGTCAGTCGACCAAATGCGGTTCGAGAATTGACCCTTTACTTTGTGCCCAACTGTATCCGTCATGGTGGATATGAATGTGGTGTCAGAACATAAGCGATCGGCTTCAAAGAGATTGATGCAATTGATTAAAAAATCCGTGCAATGATTACCTATGAATTGCCTATTATGCGGTGGTTTGGTAGTCACATTATTAAAATGTGATCTCCGTATTGATGTATAATTGATCTAATCTAGTTTGTGTCATTCAGCCCTGGTTCATCACAGCGGCCCGAATAATCGTATATTTGCGTGTCCGTCATATGCTGGTTGTCTTAAACTAGGGAACAGCTAGGATATTGGTGTTGTGTCGACGCTGTTATGTCTTGAACAATTTTTGCCCAATTGATGGAAATAACAATGAGTAAGTTCTTTTTTGAGCATGACCCGTTTTCAGGGCGGCTCTAACCGGAGGAAGTATGAAATTTAGCATGAACAAGTTGGCCGTCATCACCGCAGGGCTGCTGGCCACATCTTATAGCTATGCAGATGAGCTTAAATTCGTTTGCTATCAAGATGCAAATGAGTGTGATGTCTTGGCAGAAATGGCCGAGGAATTTAAAGCAGAAACGGGCCACACAATAAATACTGAAGTGGTTGGTTACGACATCATCAAAGAACAGTTTGAAAGCCAGCTTCAAACAGACGCAGCACCCGATTTAGCGCGTATTACCAATCTTGGTGGATTGAACCAGTATTATCTTGATCTTTCTCCGTATGTTGATGCAGCTGCGTGGGAGGAAAACTATAGCGCAACACTTCCTTGGTTCCGTCAACCAGGTGGTGAAGACAAAGGCGTATATGGATGGATGACACAGCTAACCGTTACTGGTCCATTTATTAATGTCACTATGTTTGAGGATGCCGATGTAGAAATTCTGGGAGACGGTGCATCCTGGGATGACTGGGCAGTTGCACTTCGAGAAGTCAAATCAGCTCTGGATATCAATGCAGGTCTGGCAATGGACCGAACCGCGCATCGCATGGCAGGGCCTGCTTTTTCCTATGGTGCAAAGTTTTTCGATGACAGTGGTACCCCCATTCTTGTCGATGATGGTTTTCGAAAATTTGCGGAAGCTTTCGTTGGGTGGCACGAAGAAGGCTTGATGCCTGCAGAGGGCTGGCCAGCCGGTTCGGGTACACAATATCAAAACGCTGCACCATTGTTTTTGAGTGGCGATGTTGCTATGCATATGTCAGGCTCGTGGATGATCAGTAACTATGCAACAAACATAAAGGACTTTGAGTGGCGCGCAGTTCCTATCCCGTGCGGTGAAGGTGGTTGTGGTGCTATGCCAGGTGGTGCAGCAATTGCTGCCTTTAAATCAACAAAAAGTCCTGAAGCTGCAGCAATGTTCATTGACTTTCTTGCCAAAGAAGAGAATGCAGCAAAATTTGCTGCTGCTACTAAAAACATCACTGCTCATCAGGGCTTACAACAGAGTGGCGTAGATTACGGTGATACTTCACCTGCTGTTTCAGAAGCGTTATCTGTTTTCGCATCAAACGCTGGCAAGGCCGCTGAGAGTACGCCTCAAGCATATGCGTTCCAGGGTTACGCGAAAAATGGCGTAATTTATGGCATTGTTCCTGACTACCTGACTAAGGCAATAACTGGCGAGATCACTCTTGACGAAGCGTTGAGTAAAATCGATGCTGACGTTGCCGCCAAAATAGCAGAGTAGTTAAAGCAGTTTTTGGTCTTGATTATTTCCAGCTAACAAAATGATGCTGGTTAATCTAAAACGGTAAATGTGTCGGTACCAGGTTTCTGATAGCTGTATAAAGGCTCCGGGTATCGACACAGTTCTACTTGCTTTATGACGTCGGCTATGCGGCATGTAATTGCTATAGCAAAATTCTGAAAATTTCATGCTTGAACCCATTCTCAATGCATTTTCAAATACGTCCTGGACGATAGGCGTATTAACTTATCTTATTATTGGTGTTTTGCTAACTCGCGACTCTGGCGGGATTGGCTCTCGATTCATGTCATCGCTGGGATGGCCATTTGAGCTGTTGCAAAAGTTTCGCGGCTCAACAGGGTTGCCCTATCTTTTTCTTTTACCAAATATGCTTATTTTTGGCATATTCACGTTTGCGCCTATGTTCATAAACATGGGGTTCTCCGTTACCGATGGGCGGAGCATTAATTTTGAACAGCGCACTTATTCTGGCTCAGACAACTTTCAAAGACTGCTGTCTGAAACGCAAATTGATACCGGGGGTGCTAACCAGGAAAACGAGAAGTTTCTGGCAGCGGTAAAGCACACCGTCGTCTTTGTTATATTCCAGGTACCTATCATGGTCTTGGTCGCTTTAATCACTGCCCTTGTGCTCAATCGGGATATTGTTGGTCGTGGATTCTGGCGATCAATATTTTTCTATCCGGTGATGTTAAGCCCGGTAGTTGTTGGATTTCTTTGGACGCTGATTCTTAAAAGGCAGGGTGTGTTGTCGTTAACGTTAATGGAGTGGGGCGTTATTAATGATCCCATTCAATGGTTAACCGACCCACGATGGACCATGTTTTGGTCGGTGTTTGTCTATACATGGGCACACTTGGGTTTTTATATGTTAATTCTCCTAGCAGGTTTGCAGGCGATTCCAAAAGATCTGTATGAGGCGGCAAGCATGGACGGCACTTCAGACTGGCGAGTACTTAGAAAAATCACGTTACCTTTGTTAATGCCTACACTACTGGTTGTTATGGTTTTAGCGCTTATCAAAGCATTTCAGGCTTTTGAGGAGCTCTATGCCATGCAGGTGAGTTGGATATCGCTGGTGGCCTATATTTTTGAAGCCTCGGGCTTGCGTGGCCAACCGACTACGCATGGTTTGGGGGTTGCAGCCACGGCATCGTTACTGGTTGCCTTGGTGCTGGTGTGTTTGTCGTTGCTACAAATCGCTTTGTCCAGCAGGCAGAATAAAACATGAGTGCAGTCTGGACATTTTTGTCGCGTACCCAGGGAGGTAGTCACAATGGAAAAGTAAGACTCTCTCTAACGGACTATCTGTGTTACCTGTATTTGATTTTCGGATTCCTGCTGATCTTTCTACCGGTTTGTTGGATAGCACTAAATTCAATTAAATCTGACTTCCAGCTTGAGAAACAAGACATCTCCCTGTTTCCAACAGATTATCAACGAGTGGGTCGGGGAACTGTGAATGGACCTGATGGCCGAGAAATATTCTTTATAAAGGATTTACCAGACTGGGTTCTTAATTGGTCTGATTTACGGACCGAAGAAAAAGCACTGCATAACCCGGCAGGCTTTATTGACGGAATGACAGGTCGTGAATTCTATGTGCTACGCAGCCATTTGGGATTGGTTGCCAATCAGACACGGCAAATGATCACAGAGCTGAATTTGCCTGAATGGTTAACTCGTTATTCGTCCATGGCAGCGGGCGCCCGGGAAGGACTGGACATTGATGCTGTAATGGATAATCTCGATGCAGAGCAGCAACGGTTGATTAAAGAGTATTTAGGCATTGAGCCTTATAAAGCTAACCGTCTGGTAAGCCAGGTCTTGGTTAGCGCACCCGATCCAGAAACTGGCGTTACAACACTTTACGGCGTCTCCAATATCACGTCACGACAGAAAGTGTTGTCTGCTCGATCTCTTGACAATCCTTCGGGAAAAGTGGTTCGACTACCCAAAGAATCTATAACGGCAAATAGTATCTTTAAGCCAGCCTGGAATAATTACATCGATCCAATGGGTGGAAAGGCATATGGTGTAAATGTTGATTTTGTCAGCTGCATAACCAACTCAGTGCTCGTCACCGTGATTGCAACGCTAATTACATTGTTGATTAATTCGATGGCAGCGTTTGCACTATCAAAATATCAATTTCGAGGACAGGTAGTCTTCTTTGTTATTATTCTGGCCACTTTAATGGTGCCCGCAACAATAACGTTGGTCGGGGTGTTTAAAGCAATAAACGCAACAGGGCTTTCAGGGTCTATTTGGGGCGTGATCATTCCAGGTGCTGCTACACCAACAGGCATATTCCTGCTACGACAATATATGTTAACCATTCCTGATGAATTATTGGAAGCTGCCAGAATGGATGCAGCCAGCGAATGGAAAGTGTACTGGCGCATCGTATTACCTTTGGCGCTACCAGCGATTGCGGCTCTGGGTATCCTGTCTGTTATATGGCGTTGGAACGATCTCATTTTACCGATGGTGGCAATCGCTACCACCAAAGAGGCATACACTATTCAGTTGTGCTTGCTTGAATTTAGAGGTGAGCACTTGAGTCAGGAGCATTATCGACTTGCCATGACCATGGTCAGTTTGATTCCAACCACGCTTGTTTTTGTGTTTTTGCAAAAGTACATAACAACAGGTATTGCTAATTCGGGTGGTAAATGAGTGAATCTCATGTGTATTAAACATGTGTATGAAAAAGGAATAAGTCATTGGCCACGCTAGAGCTTA
The DNA here is from genome assembly GCA_964437945.1 of uncultured Granulosicoccaceae bacterium. Classification (GTDB taxonomy): domain Bacteria; phylum Pseudomonadota; class Gammaproteobacteria; order Granulosicoccales; family Granulosicoccaceae; genus Granulosicoccus. Next base: position 22,051 of record CAYTJF010000018.1, on the reverse strand, counting down.
AAAATGTCAAGAAATCCTATGGCAAGGTCGATGTCGTTCATGGAATCGACTTAAGTATCGATAGTGGGGACTTCTGTGTTTTTGTCGGGCCATCGGGCTGTGGTAAATCCACACTACTGCGAATGATTGCAGGGCTAGAGCCAATAACGGGTGGTGAAGTGTTGATTGACGATAACGTTGTCAATCATATTACGGCTGCCAAGCGCGGTCTTGCAATGGTATTTCAGTCCTACGCTTTGTATCCACACATGACGGTTCGCAACAATCTTTCGTTTGGACTTGAAAATCTAAACACATCCAAATCCGAGATAAAGAGTCGCGTTGATGAAGCGGCACGCATGCTACAAATCGAAGAGCTTTTAAAACGACGCCCAGGACAGTTGTCGGGAGGTCAACGTCAACGTGTGGCCATAGGACGCGCGGTAGTCAGAGAGCCAAAAATATTTCTTTTCGATGAGCCGTTGTCTAACCTTGATGCTGAGTTACGGGTCGCCATGCGCGGTGAGATAGCCAGCCTGCATCAACGACTTGGCAATACCATGGTATACGTTACACACGATCAGGTGGAAGCGATGACAATGGCTGACAAGATTGCTGTGTTACGCGCCGGGCGAGTTGAACAATTCGGCAAGCCTCTGGATATTTATAACAATCCGGTTAATCAGTTTGTAGCAGGCTTTATAGGTTCGCCTAGAATGAATTTTCTTGAAGCGCGTGTGGAATCAAGTAATAGCGAAAGTACCGTTGTTACAACACCCGAAGGATCAATCATTACCCTTGATTCGACCAAATTTGTGGCAGAACCTAACCAGACACTAAATATTGGTATACGAGCCAATCATCTGGAAGTAGTTAATAGTGATGCAGGCGACTTTGTTATGGAGGTTGTCAGTGCGGAACAATTGGGAGGCGAAACATACCTTTATGGCAATATCGGTCAGAATTCATCATTCACCGTTCATTTGCCTGGGCAAGTCAACATTGAACGTGGTGAAAAGATTGGTGTGGTGTTACGTAAGAGTGAAACTCAATTGTTCGATCTCGATAGCGGTCATTCTCTGCGGCGGTAGTAAAAACAATAAACATGAATAGACGTACCTATCTTAAGTATGCGCTCGCACTTTCCGGTGCCTTGTCAGTACCAGCGAGTATTATGTCGCTGGTCGGCAGGCATGGCGTAAGTACTGCTGCAAATCTTGCTGGATTTGATGGCAGAATTATGGGTACGGGCTACAGTGTCAGGTTTGGTGCACTGCAGACAGAGTACAAGGCGCAAGTCAAGAACACGGTCCGGACGGCGAACGCCGGCGCAACCAATCTACTCAATGGTCAGCAGCTTGATGGCTTGGCACATCTTGTTCATGCAACACTACAGGATGTTGATCATCGAATGTCGACATGGCGTGAAACTTCTGAATTGAGCCTCTTCAATAACAGTATTGATCAAGATTGGCATAAAGTCAGTTCTAAAACACTTGGTATTATTGACAATGCAATGCGTATCAGCGATTTAAGTGCTGGTGCATTTGACGTTTCTGTAGGACCATTGGTTGATTTATGGGGCTTTGGTGCAGTTATGAGTAATTCAGCTGCAGCACACCAATTCGAAAAACCTTCTAATAAAGCAATCGCGAAGTGTATGCAAATCGTTGGCTACAACGCCATTGAAATTAATCATGATCAAAGCGCAATTCGTAAGCAGATTCCAGCGGCTAAATTGGATTTATCAGGTATTGCTAAAGGATTTGCAGTTGACCAGGTAGCTAAACTACTAGATGCACAAGGCTATGAGAATTACTTGGTTGAGGTCGGTGGTGAACTAAGATCCAGCGGGAAAAGGTCGAAAAATCAGGATTGGAGAGTAGCCATCGAGCGTCCATACACGGCCAGGCGCGATGTTTTTCGTGTGTTAAATTTGCGCAACAGTGCAGTTGCAACATCTGGTGACTATCGCAATTTTTATTTAGATGGTGGACAACGTTACTCGCATTCTATCGATCCTCGGCATGGCAGCCCTGTTAATCACGAGCTTGTGTCAGTAAGCGTAATTGCAAACACAACTATGCTGGCAGACGCCTATACAACAGCGTTGATTATTATGGGACCAGATGAAGCACATGCATTTGCTACACAACACCGGATTGCAGCACATTTTGTTCACAAATCTGCGTCAGGTAAATTGGATGAGCAATTTAGTCCGTTATTTTCTGAATATATATCTTAGTATATAAATGAGGTGTAGTAGCCAGCGTGTGCGCTTGTTCTATGCGAGTTGTTTTCGGTTATCTATATTATTTCGATAAACAACCAGTACCGCCAAGCACAATAGTCCTATTCCTAAGCTGATAAAAAGTGCCTCTCGTAAGTCCGGCCATAATAGTTGTTCAGAGTTTTCTGGTGAGCCAACAACGCTTGATAGCGAAAATAGTATGATGGAAAACCCAAACCGACCAAACAGGCTTTGCAAAGACAAATAGGTAGCGCGGTAATGACTTTGAATGTGTGGCGCAATAGCTGCCAGCATAGGTGCTTCGCACAGTGCCATTGGAAAATTACGAAACAATACAAGTACTAAGACCGCAGAGTGTAAAACACTTGCCATTCCTACAATGATAACAACCATCAAACTCAATCCAAACAGCAACAGTGCTCGAACACCAAATTTTTTTTGTAATGCCATACTGGCTGTAGCGCCGAGTGCGCCACCTAACATTGAAATTGCTACCATCAGCCCGGAAATCAACGCACTGGAGTCGTTAAGAGCGAAAAAGTCAATCTCTAATAACTTTACGTAAGGTTGATTAAACTCTGCCGGCACGTGCATTAGTGAATAGGCAAATACAAAAAAACCAAATAGCCATAACAGTTCAGGTTGTCGAAGCCGTTTAAAACAAATTTCCAGTTGTTGCAGGAATGGCTCTGCCGCGTCATTTGCTGGTGGCTCAGAAAATTTAAAGCAAATAAGTACAGCGACAATTGCGCCCAATGCTGATAAGTAGTATGGAATGACCAAATTTATAGTCCCTGTCAGACCACCTAATAAAGCGGCCAAAGCAAATGCGAACATGCTGAATCGGGTTGCGTTAGCTTCGCGTTCGGCGTATTCAGATGTTCTGTCCAGGGCCTGCAACGTATCGTAAAGCAGGGAATTGTCGCTACCTGATTTCAGTGAAAATTTTAGCGCAAGCATAAACTGACCTATAGCTAAGCCTGTAAAACTGCTGCTTTGAATAAATATCAAGTAGGCTAGAAACGCAAAGCTTGCCGATAGCAATAGTGTTAAGCGCCTGCCGATGCGGTCTGAAAAGTAGCCTGATGGTACTTCGAGCAGAAACACAGAAAAGTAGTAGACTGCACCCAATTGTAAGGCGCTAGACAAGCTTACAAATTTAAAAAAGTATAGAAAGAACACTGGAAGCCAAGGCATGAAACTGGCGGCAGCCTGATACCAGGGATAGAGTCGCAGGTTTAATTCAAGATCTGCTGTGCTGGACATTGGCCTGTTAAGAGTTATAGTGTTGGCGTAAAAGATATTATCTTAATGAAAGTTCAAATAGAAACTCGCTACGGAAATGACCATGATGCCTCTGCGTTATGTGCAATTTTGAATGAAATTATTGTGATTGGTGGTACTACTGCTTTTGAAAAAGAACTAACCGAATCAAGTTTTCGTGAATATTTTCTGACAGGGCCTGATTGTATCAGTTGTATTGTTGCACACACTGGGAAATCGATTCTGGGCTTTCAAGCATTATCGTTTAGATCAGATCTGCCCGTTGGATGGGTAGATATAGCGACCTTTGCACGTTCAAGCCCAAAAGTTAAAGGAGTAGGTACAACGCTGTTCAACGCGACAAAACAGCAGTTAAAAGGCGGGAACTTCACGCACATAAACGCAAGCATTAGAGCTGATAATCGTGTAGGTCTGGCTTTCTACAATAAGATGGGTTTCACCGACTACGCTATTCGTAAAGATGTACCGCTGTTAGACGGCACACCCATAGACCGTATCTCAAAAGAATTTAGGGTCGGACCACCGTAAGTGCTTATATTTTGAGAATTTAGGGTCGGACCACCGTAAGTGCTTATATTTTCAGTAATTTCATCGTTTTATATGCTTAATAAAGGCGTTAGAGCGTGTTTTTCATCCATTTTTATCGTTTTAAATTTCTAATCGTTAATCCCGAAAATTAAAGCTACAAATACAGCTAAAAAACGCGTTCTAAGTAGTTCAGTAAGAGATTTAGAAGATAAATACATATAAAATACAGTTGCTTATGATGGTCCGACCCCATCTTCCGACGTTTGTTGTTGTATGGTCGTGAGCTGCAGAAGAACCAAGGTTACAGTCTATAATTCAGTCAAAGACAATGTGTTCCCATCCGGGTCTTTAAACCAAGCTATCAAAGCACCGCCAGGCGCACTCCACACACCCAAGTCATCTTGCGGTAGTTCTGAGAACTTTTCAAACCGAGCACCTTTTTCTGATAGTTCATTCACACTTTGTCGAATGTTGTCCACCTGCCAACCAAGAACTGTATAGTTTATTTCCGGGATTGACTCAACTTTTTGAATTCGCAGCGTTGTACTCCCAAGTTCAAATACGAGCGCAAACGGGTCATCGGATAAGCACTTGAAACCCAATGTAGTTTCATAAAAATAGCGAGATTCTTCAGAATTAACTGTCGCTAGAAATGAAACCGGTGTAGTTAAAATAGCCATGCCTACAGTAGTATTACTATAAAACGCGAGAGCTAACAAATGTAACTCTCGCTGTTCGATTACATTGCTTTAGAAAAACGCTGGCACGGTTTGGCGTCGCCTCTGCAGTAAAATGACCAAGCCCAATAGCAGTAAAGCAGGTATATAGAATATCTCCTTGAACCATCGCTTTGCCTCACTTTGAACATGGGCTATTTCGACGGGTTCATCGCCATAGAAATCATAATCCGATAGTTCTGAGAAGAATTGTGTTCCAGCCATTGGCTCTTCTAGTACTGCTTTATCATCAATATTGGAAACCAATAAACCTGCAGCATTCAGGCGAGCTGCGCCGTCGGCTTCGTCACCAATCGGTACCAGTACCGTGCGCTGCAGAGTTTTATCAACATCGTCAAAATCGGGACCGCTTATAACCATTCTTAAATGACTTCCGGCAGGCATATCTCCAACAACGGCTGCCGCTTCGGTACCGGGTATGTTGTCATACGGAGCCTGGACTTTATCGAGCCAGAATCCAGGTCTGAACAACGTGAGCGATATGAGTATCAGAGCCAGGGTTTCATACCACCGGCTACGGGCTAAAAAGTATCCCTGGGTTGCTGCGGCAAACAGCATCATGGCTACAACGGCTACCAGGAATACGAAGACAGCCTTGAATAACCCCACATCAATCAGCAACAGCTCAGTATTGAATATAAACAGAAACGGCAGTAACGCAGTTCGTATATCGTAGGTGAAGCCCTGAACACCCGTTTTAATCGGGTCGCCCCCGGAAATGGCTGCGGCGGCAAACGCCGCTAAGCCCACCGGCGGTGTATCGTCTGCAAGAATACCGAAGTAGAAGACAAACAGATGTACTGCGACCAATGGCACAACCAAGCCTGACTGTGCACCAACAGAAACAATGACCGGTGCCATCAGTGAAGATACAACGATATAATTGGCTGTGGTTGGAAGTCCCATGCCCAGTATCAGGCTCATAACGGCAACCAGCAATAACATTGGCAGTAAATGACCGCCAGAGAGAAATTCTACAAACTCACCAACAACCTGATGCGCGCCTGTTAAAGATACGGTACCAACGATTACGCCTGCAGCGCCGGTAGCCACACCAATACCAATCATATTTCGCGACCCGGCAATCATGCCATCGACAAAGTCTTTAAACCCTGAACGAGTCGCGTTTACAATTGCGCCTTGTCCTCGAAAGATTTGTTTCAATGGCTTTTGTGTTAACACCACGAATATCATTGAAACGGTTGCCCAATACGCTGATAACGTTGGAGACAATCGTTCTATCAAAATACACCAGATTAATATGATGATAGGCAGAATGTAGTGATAGCCAGTAATAGCAACATCACCTGGACGTTGTAACTCGGTAACTGGTGCATTAGGGTCATCTACTTCCAGATCGGGGCGCTTGGATGCAAGAAACAGCAGTATTAGATACGCCACCAGGAACAAAGCAACCGCGCTCCAAAAGCCCATGCCGGGAAATGCTGTCTTAACCCAGCCGAGCCCAAAATAAACAGCCCCCGCCAATATAAGCATTGCCAAAAAGCCAAATAAGACGCCTGAGAGTCGTTGCGCAAGTGTTCCTACCGCCGTTGGTCTTGTCATGCCTTTCAAGTTCAGCTTGAGCGCTTCAAGATGAACAATATAGACAAGTGCAATGTAGGAGATAACTGCAGGTAAAAAGGCGTGCTTGACCAGTTCAGGATAAGACACGCCAGTAAATTCTGATATCAAAAAAGCGGCAGCACCCATAACCGGTGGCGTTAGCTGACCGTTTGTAGATGAAGCGACTTCGACAGCACCTGATTTCTCTGGTGAGAATCCGGTACGTTTCATTAGCGGAATCGTAAACGTTCCCGTTGTTACCACGTTGGCTATCGATGAACCTGAATAAAGTCCTGATAGTGCTGATGCCACCACGGCGGCTTTGGCTGGCCCGCCACGGAAATGTCCGAGCAGCGCAAACGCCAGTTTAATAAAGTAGCTGCCAGCGCCGGCTTTTTCGAGTAGTGAACCAAATAGAACAAACAGAAAAATCATCGAAGCGGCTACACCCAGTGCAACACCAAACACACCTTCTGTTTGCATCCAGAAATGCCACATTGCCTTATTAATAGAAGCACCTTTCCACTGTATGGCATCTGGCATCCAGGACAAATGGCCAGCGAAAACATAGAACACAAACACACTGGCAACCAGCATCAATGGCAGCCCTAGTGAACGATAAACAGCTATAGCAAGGCACAACATTCCAGTGATTGAAATGACTAAGTCTGCTGTGGTTGGTAGTCCAGCTCGACCAGCTATATCAACCTTGAAAAAGAGCAAGTATAAACAGCAAAAAGTGGCAACAATGGCCAATACCCAATCATATGCAGGCACACGGTCTCTGGCAGATGTTTTGAATAGAGGGTAGGCGAGCATCGCCAGGAACAGTGCAAAGCCAAGGTGTATTTGCCTGGCCGCCTGATTATTAAAAACGAGATTGATGTCGAGCTTTTCAGTTAAAAAGTATGGAATGGAAGAGGCAATGTAGAGCTGAAATGTGGCCCAAAGAAATGCAACAATCAGTATCAGCTTACCGGCAAAACCCTGCGCATCTCGACCGCCGGTTTCGATCCGTGCAACCATGTCATCTGCTTCAGATGAATTGGGGAAGTTGTCAGTAGTGTTTGCTTCAGTTGTGCTCATAACCAAGTCTCAAGATATAGAAATTGACGATTGGTATGTGACGATGAAGCTTGAAGTAAGTAAAACGGGCACAACCAATTGCAAAGTGATTTTTATTTTATAAGGAAGAATAGCGGTCACATCAATCAGACGTGACCGCTGTAGGCAGCCGCCTAATTACATCCAACCACGTTCTTTGTAGTATTTTGCAGCGCCATCGTGTAATGGTGCAGACAGGCCATCAGCTATCATTTCTTCTTCTTTCAGATTAGCGAAAGCAGGGTGAAGCTTCTTAAAGTCATCGAAGTTATCAAACACAGCTTTTACTACAGTGTAAACAGCTTCTTCTGAAACGGTTGCTGAGGAAACAAAGGTTGCACCAACACCGAAAGTTGTTACATCGTCGTCGCTGCCTTTGTATGTGCCACCAGGTACTGTCGCAACGCGATAGTATGGGTTGTCAGCAACTAACTTGTCGATTGGCTCACCAGACACTGAAACCAGTTCAACGTCACAAGTGGTCGCTGCTTCTTTAACTGCTGCGGCTGGGTGACCAACGACATAGATCATTGCATCAATTTTCCCGTCACAAACTGCTTGAGCCATTTCTGAACCTTTAAGTTCTGCAGCTACTGCAAAATCATCCATAGTCATGCCAAAGCCTTCCATCACGACTTCCATGGTGGCGCGCTGACCGGAACCTGGGTTGCCGACATTGACTTTCTTGCCCTTTAACGATTCAAAGCTATCTACGCCCGAACCTGCACGTGCAATCAGTGTGAATGGTTCTGCGTGCACGGAAAATACAGCTCGTAGATCTTCAAATTTGCCTTGTTCTTCAAATTTTGATGTGCCGTTGTAGGCATGGAACTGCCAGTCAGATTGCGCTACACCGAATTCCAGTTCGCCAGCTCTGACAGTATTGATGTTGTAGACCGATCCACCGGTTGATTCAACCGAGCAGCGGATACCATGTTCTTTTCGATCTTTGTTAACCAAACGGCAGATAGCTCCGCCAGTAGGGTAATAAACGCCAGTAACACCGCCGGTGCCGATCGAGATGAACTGCTGATCTTGGGCACTCACAGGGCTTGCAGCAACAGTGGTCAGGGTGGCAAGACCCAATACCTTCATGAACTTATTCAAAATATTTCTCCAACTAGGTTATCTAAATGATAAATGCGTGAGCACTTGTGCATGTGATCTCGATACGCTCAGATATCTGGCTAATGAGTACCACTGAACATCGGATGACCGATGGTGTGTTGGTCCATATCGAGAGTGAAGCCAGTATGAAACTGTTTAGAGCTGAATTCCAATGCAATAATTACATAGAAATAGAAACAAAAATATAAATATTGCACGATAATTGTGTTTTATGGGCCGGCATCATGCAAAATACGTATAATAAACAACACGTAACATTACCGGTATGGACATTAATTGGCTGCAAGATTTCCTTGCAGTGGCAGATACAAGGCATTTTACGAAAGCAGCAAACCACCGCAACATATCCCAGGCCGCTTTCAGCCGTCGCATTCGCGCACTTGAAGGCTGGCTTGGAGTCACCTTGATTGAACGCGGCACAGTACCTGCGCATTTAACTGCCGAGGGTAAGCGGTTTGAGGCTGAAGCGCGAGATACCGTTGCGCGTTTGCTGGATGCTCGCGCTAGCTTGACCGGGTTTGCGGGTGAATCCAGATCGTCATTACGTGTATCTGTGCCGCAAGCAATTGCCGCCGTATGTTTGGGGGAATGGTGGGGTGATTGGTGTGATGATTTAAACATCGATTTGGAAACACACATCAGTGATATTTCTGATGCTGTTGCAACATTTTTAGCTGGCTACTCTGATGTTCTAATATGCTACCAATCCAGTCGACTTCCTCAACTTTTCGATACGCGCCATTTTTCATCGCACGTGGTAGCAATCGACAGGCTCATCCCCGTTATTGCCGCTAACCGTATTGATCCAGAAAAATATATGGCAAATGATGCGTTAAAATTTGAACCACTACTGATGTACTCATCAAAAGAGTACTTTGCAAAGGTTGTTACCAACATTTTGGAACATTCGCGAACCCAGTTGCTTGGGGACCTGGTTGTCGAAACGGAAATGGCTTCCTTGATTGCTAACTGTGCCGCTCGTGAAATGGGTGTTGGTTGGATACCGGAGAGTCTGTTAAGTACAAGTTACAGCGACAAGCTCGTTGCCATTGATCAACCGACGCTGAGTGCAGATATAGACATAGTCGCCTATGTGCCGCGTAAAAAACGAAGCTTTGCGTGTGATCAAATTTGGCAACGAATAACGGCTTAATCTGACTACAAGCTGCATTGAGAGTAACGACCTTGCTTACACTATCCGCTAATTTTTATTTAAATCTCATCACATAGTGCGTTTGATTTTTTTCGTATCGGGGTAAGGTCTTATACCAAGCAACATTTCAGCTTTGTGAGATAAAGGTTGTTCAATAAGTTTTTTATCTGTGTAATCAGACAAGCACTCTACAACACGATGGTAAACCGATTCTCGATCGTGACTCGAATCTATCTCCAGGCATTTATCATTTTTCTTGAACAACGCAACCGTAGGCAAAGTTTCTGTTTTATAAGTATCGAAACGCAGTTTTAAACTCTCAACATTGTCATCGCTTCGACCTGAATATTGAGCTCTACCCATAATTCTCTTTTCAAGAACGTCGTAAGGGCACTCAAAATACAACATGGTTGGTAATTCAGTGTCTCTGCCAAAAATATCGTACCAAGCATCCATATTATTCAGAGAACGCGGGAAGCCATCGAGTAAGAAATTTAGATTTCCTGTGCTTCTGATGTGATGATCCATCGCGTTTTTCAGTAATGTGACCATGATTTCATTTGGAACCAGCTCACCATCGGCGATGTATTTCTCAATGGTTGCCGCTGCCGGTCCATTATTATTGAGTTCTGCGCGCAGGAGATCACCGGTTGATAAATGCGCCCAGCCGAGCTGTTCCTGTGCCAGCTCACACATGGTGCCCTTACCACTTCCGGGGCCGCCAATGACGAATACCACATTGGGACGCGGGCACGGCTCTCTTGGGTCGCAGTGGTGGAGGACAACTCTAGGAGCAGGCGCAACACCCTTTTTGTAGACATGCCAATTCGATGTTGTGGGTGGAAGCGTGTCTTCGCAGGTATTATCGTAGGCCAGGTGTCCGTCAAGTCGGCAGATTCTCCAGGATTTATAGCTATTGGAATAGGATAAGGCTGGGCTCCTGGCACTTTTTCCATCTGCTCGATCCCAGGCAAATCGGTTGTTCCAATAACCCAAGGTGGAGAGCGTACCGGACTCAGATTCTGATACCGGCGCGGTTGACGGTACGTACAGTCCGTCTACTTCAGGTAGCCCTGCTTCAGAGACTTCAATGTAATAAGTATTTGGTGGTAATTCATTTGAAACGGCCATCGATTTTTCTAATATTAAAAAAGTATTCGAATAGTATACCGGTCACTCTTCGCATCTGCGAGCAATTCCCGATTCACTGAACTACTATTGACCTACGGCGACAATTCGGGCATTCAAGGATTGAATTGACTCAAATAAATGACGCTAAAAGTAGTACGATCGATTCATCTATGATGATACAAGAACGAACAACGGCATACATTTATGACTAAGTGGATGTTAATCGCTGGCGGTATTCTCTCAGGCGTTGCTGTTTTGGTCGGTGCTTTTGGAGCGCATTCATTAAAAGCGGTGCTGGATACCAAGCCACTGGAGTGGATGGAAACTGCAGTGAGGTACCAAAGTATTCACGCACTGGCGCTTATTGCCTGTGGGTTGTTGCCCTATAGTAACGGAGTTAAACGCACTGCGATTTTATTCTGTTCTGGTGTAATAGCATTCAGCGGTAGCTTGTATATCATGGCTTTAACAGGTATTACCTTGCTCGGTATTGTCACACCAGTAGGTGGTGTGTTATTGATAGGTGGGTGGATATCATTTTGCTGGTCAGTGTTGAAGCTGCCGCCCACAAGAACATGAAGCGACGACCCAATAACTGACTTATTATTTACCAGCTATGAAATTAGCTAGTACCCGTAACTTCCTGGAATAGCGCGTGCCAGACGCGAATTAGACGCGTATTAGAAAAGAATAATATGTAAAAAAAATGTAAAAAAATATTTGTAACGCATCAACAAGAACAAAGCCCATGTCCAAAGACCCTATTTCTTCAGACCCCAAGTCCTCAGATCCACTATTGCAACCATACGATCTGAAACATCTACGGTTGAAAAACCGCATCATGACATCTTCGCACGAACCGGCATATTCGGTAGATGGTATGCCTAAAGATCGATACCGTGCATATCACGAAGAGCGAGCAAAGGCCGGCGTGGCACTTGCAATGACAGCAGGTTCGGCTGCTGTGTCAAGAGACAGTCCACCAGTGTTTAATAACGTGCTGGTCTATTCAGACGATGTTGTTCCTTGGATTCAGAATTTAACCGATAGTTGTCATGAACATGGTTGTGCCGTCATGATTCAACTGACGCATCTGGGTCGACGAACCAATTGGAACAAAGGTGACTGGTTTCCATCTGTATCTTCATCCAAACACCGGGAGCCTGCACACCGGTCATTTCCCAAGCTGATAGAAGACTGGGACATTGATCGAATTATTAACGACTTTGCTGATGCTGCGCAGCGAATGCAGGCAGGTGGTATGGATGGTATAGAGTTGCAGGTTTATGGTCATTTGCTCGATCAGTTCTGGTCGCCATTAACTAATGATCTTATTGGGCCCTATGGTGCCGACACACTGGAAAATCGTATGCGTTTTCCAATGGATGTGTTAGATGCAATTCGCAAGCGCGTTGGGTCAGAATTTATCGTTGGATTCAGGTTTACTGCAGACGAAGCGCAAAAGGGTGGTATCACCGCCACCGAAGGTATCGAGATTGCAAAAAAGCTCGCCGCCTGTGGTCAATTGGACTTTCTGAATGTAATACGTGGTCGTATTCATACTGATCCTGCTATGACTGACATTATTCCTGTGCAGGGCATGGCAAACGCACCGCATTTGGATTTTGCCGGTGAGGTTAGAAAAGCCACTGGCATGCCAACGTTTCATGCGGCAAAAATTCCGGATGTCGCCACAGCGCGTCATGCAATCAAAAATGGATTGCTTGATATGGTTGGCATGACTCGCGCTCACATAGCTGACCCGCATATAGTTCGTAAAATTATGCAAGGGCGTGAAGAGGACATACGTCCTTGCGTAGGAGCGACTTACTGTCTTGATCGTATATACCAGGCTGGTGAAGCCTTGTGTATGCACAACGCTGCAACCGGGCGTGAACTTACCATGCCGCATGATATACCTATTGCCAGAGTCAAACGGAATATCGTTATAGTTGGTGCAGGCCCAGGTGGTCTTGAGGCTGCACGTGTGTGTGCAGAGCGCGGTCACACGGTTACTGTACTGGAAGCACAAGCGCAAGCCGGAGGACAGGTAAGAATCACTTCTATGTCACCGCGGCGCCGAGAAATGATATCGATTATCGAATGGCGTGAAGCGCAGTGTGTTGCTAAAGGCGTTACTTTCAAATTTAATCACTATGCAGAGATGGATGACGTACTCGCTCTCTCACCTGATGTGGTCATCATTGCCACTGGTGGCTTGCCTAATCTGGAATTGTTTGAAAGTGGCCAACATACCATGCTGGTTGAGACCAGCTGGGATATGATCACAGGTGAAGTAAAGCCTGCCGATGAAATTTTGATCTATGATGAAAGCGGCGATCATCCGGCATTGCAGGCGGCAGAAATCGCTGCCGAGGCAGGGTCGAAAGTTGAAGTAATGACACCTGATCGTGTATTCGCACCAGATATAATGGCGATGAACCTCGTACCCTATATGCGTTCTCTGCAGGACAAAGATGCAACATTCACCGTTACACGGCGTTTACTGGGTGTTGAACGTAGTGGCAATAAATTACTGGCAACCATCGGTACTGACTATAGCGATCATACTTATACGGCCGAGTATGATCAGGTTGTGGTGAACTACGGCACTATGCCACTGGACGATCTTTATCTGGTTTTAAAACCACTTAGTTCAAATGGTGGTGCTGTCGATCACGAAGCATTAATAAATGGCGAGTCGCAAGTCAGTTTTCGTAATCCCGCCGGAAAGTTTCAACTGTTTCGTATTGGTGATGCGGTTAGCGCTCGAAACACGCATGCAGCTATTTACGACGCGCTTCGCTTGTCGAAAGATCTTTAACATCGCCGTTTGGTTTATTACGGCTGTTTGGATTGCACAAGTTAGTCTGTGAAACGGACCACGGTCACGCCTCGTGACGGTTCGACCAAAGCTCCCACTTAAATCGACTGCGCACACCGATATCGAGAAATGGCCGTACCGGAAGTTGATCAGGCCCACCAAGACTCAGCATGTCTTCAATCAGAGGATTGTCTCGCTCTGTCGCCATATCTGCAGCCAGCACTCCGCCGAAGGTGCCTTTGGTAACTCCCACGGCGTTTTGACATACCGCTGACCAGACGGTTGGCGTCAGCTGACCGAAACCCGGTGCGCTGTTACGCGATAGGCAAACAACTCCGCTCCATGTGTGTTCCATCTCGACTTCCCGCAGCATAGGGAAGCGGGCATCAAACAGTGTCTTGTGGGTCCGCTTAACGCTCGCCTGTTCCTGTGGCGAGACTTTCTGGCCTGGACAATAATTCAGACCCTGGCGGATCAAAATTCGATGATCATTCGTATAGCGCATGGTGATACCTGCGAAGGCATTAGCCGGAGTCATACCCCATGGTTTGTCAACGCCATAAGCTGCGCGCTCCTCCTCAGTCAGTTGCCGGGACAAGCTGGCGTGGGCAATCAGATGAAGAAACTGGCGTGGATAAAATCCAAACTGTTCGGTATAACCATTGGCCGCCAGTATGATACGCGGCGCACGCAATTCGCCTTTCGCCGTGCTAAGACGAACGCCGTTTTCAAATACAGCTTCGGTTACAGGGGAGTTTTCATAGAGCCTGACATTATCCGGCAAACTGTCAGCCAGACCGCGTGTTAAGCCGGCCGGATTCATCAATGCACCACCGGGTGTATAGATCGCCGCAGTGAAGTGTTCTGAACCAAGCTTTCCTGCAAGATCAGGTTTTTCTATCCATTCGAACGGCTCGCCGAGCGCGGTTAACTCTTTTGCAAGCGGTTCAAGTACATCGCGCACACCCCGTGCTGATACTGCGGTGTGGTATTTTCCGTCTTTAGACCAGTCACATGCGATGTCGTTTTTATTAACGAGTGCTTCAAGGTAATCAATTGAAAACCGGGCAAGGCGCATAAAGCGTTGCGGACCTTCAAGTTCGTCTAATGACGAGCCGACATTGTGTGGAAGATCGATAGCAAACCCCGAGTTACGCCCTGAGGCATTTTCTCCTGCTTCGCCTGCGTCAATGAGTGCGATGCTTTCGTTAGGGCGGTTTTCTGCCAGCCGCCGCGCTGCGGCCAAACCTGCGTAGCCTGCACCTAGAACAATCCAGTCTGCATAAACATGATCTGAGAGGGTAGGCTTTGCTACGCGGGGTGACAGAATGCCGCTCCAACCATTTGTGTTGTCATTAACGGGAAGTCGCGCAATCTTCATGGTTTATCCTCCGAGCCGTTTTCTGGATGCATGGTGTTCTTCGGAGATCGCCGTATTGTTTGTAAAAACAAATAGTCTGCATCCATCAAACTGGTTCAAGTATAGGCTTTGGTGGCTGAACTGTTACGATGGTGCCAGAATAACGGCTAGGCGGCAAAAAAATATGGATTCTGAACCAAAGGCATCTCGATCGCGAAAGCGCAGGCGTGGCCAAAAACGCGGAGAGCAACGCGAAGCACCCGTTAGCCTGCGCGACGTAAACTATCGGAATTTGCGTAATCCGATTCCACCAATAGATGTATTCTCCGATGATCAAATAACTTCAATACACAACACCGCGCTTAAAACGCTTGAAGAACTTGGTATGAGAGTGTTGCTTTCAGAAGCTATTGAAGTGTTACAACACGGTGGTGCGCGTGTTGAAGGGGATATGGTTTACATCGGTCGTGAGATGGTTGATGCCGCCATTGCCAGTGCTCCAAAATCTATAACAGGCCGAGCTGGCAACAGAGAGCGCGATGTATTGTTTGAACTGGGTGCCTTAACGTTTCAACCCGGAGCAGGTGCCCCTCATGCGACAGATCTTGAGCGCGGACGTCGCCCTGGTACCGCCGTCGACTATCGTGAGTATACACAGCTTGCGCAGCACTACGATGTGCTGCAAATGCTATCGCCGTCAGTCGAGCCCCAGGACGTACCGGTTAACTTACGCCACTACTTTACGGTAGAGACTCAGCTGAGTTTGTCAGATAAATTTCTGTTTGTATTCTCAAGGGGCACACCGCAAGTATTAGAAAGTTTTGAAATGATTCGCGACTTTCGTGGGCTTTCAGATGAGGATTTTAAGGCCCAACCCCACTGCTATACGATTATAAACACCAACAGCCCGCGTACCCTGGATATCCCCATGGCACAAGGCTTAATCGACTTTGCACGCAACGGCCAGTTGTCCATTGTCACACCGTTTACGTTAATGGGTGCGATGGCACCGATCACTGTGGCTGGTGCGATAACACTGAGCCATGCCGAAGCTTTAGCCGCCATAACACTTACGCAGTTAGTCAACTCCGGTGCACCGGTTTGCTATGGCACGTTTACATCAAATGTTGATATGAAATCTGGTTCACCAGCGTTTGGCACACCCTCGCATTTCCAGGCATCGCTCGCTGCTGGGCAATTGGCCCGCTTACTGGGCCTGCCATGGCGCAGCGCTGCAGGATCTGCCTCTAACCTTAACGATGTTCAAGCTGCTAATGAAAACCAGTTCGGGCTTTGGGGCTGTTTAATGGCAGGTGCAACCGTCATCATTCACTCAGCTGGCTGGCTGGAAGGTGGCCTGACAGTGTCTTATGAAAAATTTATTACTGACGTTGAAGTGCTTAACATGGTTGCCGAGCTATGTGCAGGTGCAGATGCCAGTGAAGAAGAGATAGGATTTGAATCTGCATTTAAACACGTTGACCCGAGTGGACATTTCTTTTCTTCGCCACAGACGATGGAGCGTTATAACACGCAGTTTTATGAACCCATTGTGCATGACTACGCCAACTATGGTACCTGGACAGAACGTGGTGCTAAAGATGCCAGTACTCGCGCTACAAAGGTATGGAAAGGCATTGTCAACAAAGACAATGCGCCACCGGTAGACGGAAACAAGCTCGAGGCATTGCAGAGTTATATTGCCAAACGTACTGCAGAGGGTGGGGCATTTCCTGAAAGCTGATCGAAGATTGACTTTGCTAATCAACTACACATAGATACTTCTAAGCCTCATGCCGGTTTTTCCATATCTCGCGACGCATCAAAAACCTGGCGCCAACTTCCACTAACGGGGCTGGTGGCAGATCCACAGGGGAGCCAAGTGACTGGATGTCTGCGATTAAGGGGTTGTGCTGATCACAAGCCATATCGGCAACAAGCAAACCACTAATTGTTCCTTTGGTAACACCGATGCCATTTTGACAGGCGGCAAGCCAGACATTATGCGCCGCCGGCCCAAACGCAGGTGCACCATTGCGAGACATACAAATATAACCAACCCAGGTGTTTTCAAATGTTAGTTCGGGTAGGTCTGGAAATCGGTTGTGCAAGATTTTCAGGTGTTCGTTAATCACTTTACGGGTGGTATGCGCTGACATGTTTTGCTGCATATTGAGTTTTATATCTTGACGTATAAGCAATCGATGATCATTGGTATACCGCATTGTGACGCCACCAAAGGCGTTTGCCGGAGTGACTCCCCACGGTTTTGTTACACCATAACTCTGACGCTCCTGTGCGTTCAGTGGTCGCGTTAAACTGGCGCGCAGAGCAAGATGCACAAAGCCGCCTGTGTTATAACCGAATTGGTCGCTAAAACCGTTGGCAGCCAGAATCATTTTTGGTGCTTGCACCTGACCCGTCGGGGTAGTTACGTTAATACCATTAGCAGATGCGATGCGGGTAACTGGTGTGTTTTCATATAGCGTGACATTTTCTGGTAGTGAATCTGCAAGCCCGCGCGTCAGAGCGGCTGGATTCATCAATACGCATCCGGGTGTATAAACCGCATGTTTAAAATGACGGGTGCCGAGCTTTGCATAAAGTTCATCGCCGTGCACCCACTGATAGGGTTCACCCAACGCATCGAGTTCATTTGCAAAAGGGACAAGCATTGACTCTGAACCTCTGTCGGTTACCGCCGTCTGGTACTTGCCATCTTTTGACCAATCACAAGCAATATGATGCGTCCGTACCAGAGATGCCAGATGCTCAGTGGCTGCACGCGCTAACCGCATGTGGCTGCGAGCACCGTCAAGCTGATCGAGGCTAGAGGAGACGTTATGCGGTATATCAATAACAAAGCCTGAATTTCTACCCGAAGCGTTCTCTCCGCAAACACCGGCGTCGACAATCACTATTTCTTGCTGTGGATTATGTTCTGCAAGCCTGCGTGCCGCAGCCAGGCCTGCGTAACCTGCACCGATAACCAACCAGTCCGCATTGATCGCTTCATTCAATGATGGTGTTGGTGTGCGCTGCTCAAGTATGGTGTTCCAGGCATTGGTGTTATCGTTAAGCGGCTGCCGAGTGATATCGGTGGGCTGTTCTGGGTTCATTTTGGGGGGCATTTCTTAAGCCTCAGGTGCCTAAGCCTCAGATGTCTAATTTTTGGGTGTCTAAGTATCGGATGCCCAATCTGCCGGATGAATAGCGTACAACAAATAGGCATTGTCGCTTTTATAGGTAAGCTTGGTACCGGCAGGCAACCATATAGCCTGCATTGCTGAGGCTGTTAGTTCTTCGGTCTCTGTGGTAACGGTAAGGACTCCCTCAAGTACCAGAATGAATTCATCGTATTTTATTGTCCATGGAATATTAGCGGTTGTCAGTTTCACTACACCGACACCGAGTTGGCTTCCATCATCTGCACCACACAATGACGATACCTTTGCCTGATCGCCGTATTCGAATCGCGGTGTATAGGCAGCATCACCGAGTTTGATCAGTCTGGGTTTTGACTTTATGCTCATAAGTGCCAGATTCCTCAAGATTCGTAGCTTTGCAGTATAACTCGGTTTATTTATGATATAGACACTTTGGAATTGACAGCATAAAATGACATAACATTATCGTTTGGTTTGTAAGGGCCGTTTGGATTGCAAGGATTAGTCTGTGAAAACGCATAGTTGGCCGGATAATCACTGGCATTGGCCAATTGAGTTGTCTCATTATCATGGTGTTCGACGAGGGGGCTTGATATTTACTGGTGGTCAAGCTGACTTGGATACGCAGGGTAAGGTTGTTAATACAAACGATCTGATCAAGCAAACACACAGTGTTTTGCGGCATGTTGAATCTATCCTTATTGATCTGGATGCTTCACTTCAAGATTTGGTTAAGTTAGTCATCTACTTTGTTGGCGATGAAGCAGACGAATTACTGATACTTGATACTATTGCCGCACAGTTAAGCAGTAGCACTCGGCCAGTCGTATCAACTATCTGCTTGCCAGAGTTATGTTATCCGGGTATGAGAATTGAGCTCGAAGGGGTTGCCATAGATCCCTTGCTTCGATCAAATAATAATCCAAAATTTATTCGTAGTAATGCATTGTCTTCAATGCCAGATCAATATTCGCATGTAGTGAGGTGCAATGACTTGATCTTCACAAGTGACTTATCGGCAATTCAATCAGATGGGATACTTCCTGCCGCAGGGGATGTTATCGAGCAAACTCAACAGATGATGCACAATCTTGAGCATGCATTAACTTTGGTTGGTGTTTCTTTTGATAGCGTATTAAAGCTCAACGTGTACTATCAGGGTAACGGTACAGCGTTAAACTGGGCTGAACCCGCAGCTATACGGGCCTCATTTTTTCCAGACCCCGGGCCTGCAGCAACAGGGATAGCCGTATCAGGTTTTGCCAGAGCCGGTTTAATGACTAAAATTGCTGTTACCGCAGCGAATATTAGTGTCGAAAAGGAGGCTAAAGAACCAGTTGTTCGTTATTCATGGCCGGATGGGCACTGGAACTGGACGTCGCCACTGCCTTACAAGCATGGCAATCGTTTTGGCAGTCTTATTCATCTGGGTGGGCAGGTTGCTTTGGATGCTAACGCGCAAGTCTTATGTCCCAACGATATTGTCGAGCAAACCAAAATTGCGCTAGAAAACATTAAAACAATAATAATCGATTTAGGTGCCACTATGGACGACATTGTCAAGGTGACAACGTTTTATCAAGGTAGTGCATCCGCAGATGCACTACATAAAAATCTGACAATTCGGTCAGATGCGTTTAATGCGCCAGGCCCAGCAACCACTGGCATTCCGGTACCGCATTTAGTGTATGAAAAGATGCTTATAGAAATTGAGGTTATCGCTATTGCGAGCTGAACCCAAGTGGTTATGTTCACACAGCTGAACCCAGTCTGGACGCAAACAATTCTTGTTATATTCGTTTTAAAAAGTGGAATTCCAACACATATGACGCTTACGTTATACGACACCTACAGCCGTCGTTTGCGGAAATTTGAACCAATAGAAAGTGGTAAGGTTGGCCTCTATTGTTGCGGTCCAACAGTTTACAACTTTGCGCATATTGGCAACCTTCGAACTTATGTATTTGAGGATGTGCTGCGCCGGGTACTCGAAACCAATGGCTTCGAAGTCAAACATGTCGTTAACATTACCGATGTTGGTCATTTAATATCTGACGCCGATTCTGGCGAAGATAAAATGGCCGCTGGTGCTCGTCGTACCGGCAAAACTGCCTGGGAAATAGCCGCTATATTCACTGAGGCGTTTCTGGAGGACTTGCGTCTCTTAAATATTCTTGCGCCAGATGTGTTATGCAAGGCAACTGATCACATTGCTGAACAGATTGAGGCAATCCAGCTTATCGAAGCCAAAGGCTTGACCTACAAAACCGATGACGGCCTCTATTTTGATACTGAACAGGATGCGGACTACGGCTATCTGGCCAGACTGAATCGTGATGGGCTGCGAGCTGGTGCGCGGGTAGAACAGGGACAAAAACGAAACAATACTGATTTCGCATTGTGGAAATTCAGTCCAGAGGGCGAACAGCGTCAAATGGAATGGGAAAGTCCCTGGGGCAAGGGATTTCCGGGCTGGCATATCGAGTGTTCGGCGATGGCCAAAAAATATCTCGGACCACTATTCGATATTCATTGCGGCGGTAAGGACCATATTCCGATTCATCACAGTAATGAAATTGCCCAGTCCCAGGCTTGTTATGGCACTCGATTATCGAACTACTGGATGCATGGGTACTTCCTGCAAACTGATAAGTTAAAAATGTCCAAGTCATCTGGCGAGTTTCTGAGAATGGCCAGTCTTATCGAACACGGTTACGATCCTCATGCTTTTCGTTTCATGTGTTTGTTGGCGCATTACCGAAGCGATGTAAATTTTAGTTGGTCTAGTTTGGACAGTGCAACGACCGCTCTACGGCGTTTGCGCGCGGCGTATCAAAGTTGGGGATCAGGTGGAGAAATTAACGCTGACTTCTTCCAGCAGTTTTTAGGCTTGGTTAGTAATGATCTGAATACGTCGCAGGCAATTGCATTGACCTGGGAGCTAGTCAAATCTGAGATTCCAGATGCTGACAAACGCGCAACGTTTGATGAGTTTAACCGGGTATTTGGTTTAAATACTTCACATTGGCAACCTGCAATCGATGAAGATGCTTCTACAGAAGTGTTGGAATTGGCGGCCCAAAGACAGCAGGCTAGATTAAATAAAGACTGGGCAGCCGCCGACATTGCCAGAGATAAGCTCAAAACACTTGGCTATGAAGTGCTGGATACTGAAGAAGGGTTTAAACTTAAGAAAATCTGAACTGTCGTTAATAGTTAATTTTTTCACAGCGGAATGTTGGCGATACTGCATTATTTTTTATCGTAGTGATCGACAGGAGACACGATGCAAACACCTGACTCAGAACTTGAAGGCCATCTCTATCTTGAAGAGGTGATGGGTGAAGTTGCTATTGAGAAAGTGAGGGCCTGGAACGCACGAACGCTGCTGCGGCTGGAAGCCAATCCGCTATTCGAGCAAATGCATGCTGAAGCACTGGACATTGTTAACTCCAAAGACAGAATACCGGATGTGTCGTATCGGAAGGGAATGGTACACAACTTCTGGCAAGATGCTGAACAGGTTCGCGGTGTGTGGCGAACTGCGACACTGGAAAGCTACCTCACTGACACTCCTGATTGGGAAGATGTGTTAGACATTGATGTCTTGGCCGAAGCCGAAGAAAAAAACTGGGTATATAAAGGTCATGTGACTCTCAGCCCTTGTGATGAACTTTGTTTGGTCTGCCTTTCCGATGGCGGTAAGGATGCTGCGATTTACCGTGAGTTTGATATTCGCAACAAAGAATTCGTCGAGCACGGCTTTGTAACCAAAGAGTCAAAAACTAGTCTTTGCTGGCTTGACAAGGACCAGGTGCTAGTCGGAACTGACTTTGGTA
>CAYTJF010000017.1:0-40750 GCA_964437945.1 uncultured Granulosicoccaceae bacterium | reverse complement strand
TTTTATTACTGAATTTTATACAAACCATATCAATTGGAAAAAATTATGAGCCAAGGTAAATCAACACAGAACGAACCTTACAGAATTGACGTTGAAGCAGGTGAATCCTATTTCTGGTGCGCTTGCGGCCAAAGCAAAACACAACCTTTTTGCGACGGCTCTCATAAAGGCACTGAGTTCTCACCAGTGAAGTATGTAGCCGAGGACAGTAAAACCGTCGCTTTTTGTGGTTGTCGTGGAACAGGCAACTCGCCCCTGTGCGATGGCACGCACAGAACTAAAGAAGACTAGTGGTCCATAAGTATGGGTATTGGAACATTGCATGGACAAAATCAAACACATAAAAAGTGCATTGTTCCGAGTACCGTTGTCCGAAACGCTGTTCGATGCCAAACACGGTGCTCATACCCACTTCGAATTAGTTACTACTACCATTGAAACCGAACAAGGTTTAAGCGGTACCGGCTACACCTACACAGGTGGGCGTGGTGGGCAATCCGTGTTGGCGATGCTTGAACACGATCTTGCACCTCTGTTAATAGGTAAGAACGCTGAAGACATTGATACGCTCTACAATGAAATGCAATGGCATGTGCACTATGTAGGTCGCGGTGGCATTGCAAGCTTTGCCATCTCGGCAATAGACATTGCATTGTGGGATATCAAAGGTATAAAAAACGATCAGGCGCTATGGCAAATGGCCGGAGGTCATGGTAAAACCTGCAAAGCGTATTGCGGTGGTATTGATTTAAACTTTCCACTAGATAAACTGCTTGACAGTGTTCACGGTTATATCGCCAATGGATTTAACGCTGTCAAAATAAAAATTGGCCAACCAGAACTTAGAGATGACATTGAACGAATCGAAGCGGTTCGTGCCGTACTCGGTGATAATCGCAGCTTTATGGTCGATGCAAACTATTGCATGAGCGTTGAACAGGCCATTACGGCCGCCAACGCATTCGAAGCATACAACCTTGTCTGGTTTGAAGAGCCAACCATTCCCGACGATTTTTTTGGTTACGCACAAATTGCCGATCAAACCAACATGCCGTTGGCAATGGGTGAAAATCTACACACTATTCAAGAGTTCGGGCTAGCATGCGATCATTCAAAGCTTAAGTTTCTGCAACCCGATGCATCAAACTGCGGTGGCATTACAGGCTGGTTGCAAGCAGCGCAGCTTGCACAAAAAGCCGGCATTAGCGTTTGCAGTCATGGTATGCAGGAATTGCATGTTGGCTTGCTTGCCTCTCAGCCCGATGCTGGCTGGCTAGAGGTTCATTCATTTCCAATCGATCAATATACCTACAGACCATTGGTCGTTGAAGAGCATCAAGCGGTTGCTTCGGACGAGCCTGGAACCGGTGTGCAGTTTGATTGGGACAAACTCCATGCTGTAAACCAACCTGTTTAATGCTTGCATAAAAATCCACTGTTGAATACAAATTAAATTGAGTACAAATTAAATGACCGACATACAGGCAGCCTACTACACAGGTAATAAAACATTCTCCATTGAAAATAAAGCCAGCGTTGACCCAGGTGCTGATGAAGTTGAAATAAACGTTGCTTACTGCGGCATCTGCGGTACCGACCTGCATGTCTACCTTGGTCATATGGATGCTCGAATTGGCGATCATCGCGTCATTGGCCATGAAATGTCCGGCGTGGTAAACGCCATTGGCAGCAACGTATCGAATGTTGCCGTCGGTGATCATGTGGTTGTGCGCCCGTTGGATGCATGTGGTAAATGCCCTGCTTGCCAGCGAGGCCATCAGCACATTTGTCAGAACTTGGATTTTCTTGGGCTCGATACCGATGGTGCGTTTCAGGAAAAATGGACAGTACCCGGCCACACATTGCATAAACTACCCAAATCCCTGCCACTAGAGCATGCGGCCTTAATTGAACCAACGGCTGTCGCGTGCCACGATGTACGTCGTGGTCGCGTACAGGCTGGCGAAGATGTATTGGTTATCGGCGGCGGCCCGATCGGTATGCTGGTTGCCATGGCAGCAAAAAATGCTGGCGCAAACGTAACTGTATCAGAGATCAATTCACATCGTTTGGCCATGGCAGAAAAACTGGGTATCGACACACTCAATCCAAGCGAGGTTGACGCTGCAAAAACAATTTTGGATAGCACCAACAGTAAAGGTGCTGATGTGGTTTTCGAAGTGTCAGGTACACAACCAGGCGTCGATCTGATGACAGCTGCGGTTGCTACTCGCGGACGTGTTGTCATGGTTGCCATACATGCCACCAAACCCGAAGTAGATCTGTTCCAATTCTTCTGGAAAGAGATCGAAATGCTTGGTGCTCGCGTTTACGAACCGGAAGACTACGATGAAGCGATTGAGCTGGTGGCTAATGGCGGCATTGATGTAAAGGCACTGATCACAGGCATCCAGTCTTTAAATGAAATCGGTGAAGCGTTTGCAAGCCTTACCAGCAGTCCTACCGCCATGAAAACCCTGATCAAATGTTCGGAAACTGCATCATGAGCGTACTAAACACATTCAAACTTGATGGAAAAACCGCCCTTGTCACTGGTTGCAAACGTGGCATCGGCAAAGCCATGGCTATTGCGCTGGCAGAAGCTGGCGCCAATATAATTGGTGTAAGCGCAACGCTTGAGTCCAGTGGCAGCGATGTTGAAAAGTCTATTACGGCATTGGGTAAAACATTCTCCAGTTATTCGTGTGATTTCTCTGACCGTAAAGCGTTAAAAGCCTTTATCACACAGCTAAAATCTGATCACCATAAGATCGACATACTGGTCAACAACGCCGGTACCATTAAACGTGCACCCGCTGCCGAACATCCAGATGCATTTTGGGATGAAGTAATCGAAGTCAACTTGTCAGCGCAATTTTTACTGACCCGCGAGATTGGTGCGCAAATGCTTGAAAACGGTTCTGGAAAAGTCATCTTCACAGCGTCACTGCTTACTTTTCAAGGTGGTATAACCGTACCAGGCTACACAGCCAGTAAAGGCGGAATCGGACAACTCACCATGGCTTTTGCAAATGAATGGGGTTCAAAAGGTATAAACGTTAATGCCATAGCGCCTGGTTATGTTCGCACTGATAACACGCAAGCGCTGCAAGATAACAAAGAGCGTCACGACGCTATTCTGGAACGTATTCCAGCGGGTCGCTGGGGAGAAACACAAGACTTTGCCGGTCCGGTTGTTTTTCTAGCATCAGATGCCGCGAACTATCTTCACGGCACCATTGTCACCGTCGATGGCGGTTGGATGGGCCGCTAACCGTCAACTTGATATTCAACTAATCGATTCTGCCCGGCATCTTCCAGGTCGGGTACGCAGCTAATAACCGCCTGTTTCAACGATGTGTGATCAGGCGCAGCTCCAAGAAACTCATTTAATGCGTGGCCGTCCATTCGAATGTCGTGCTGCCATAAGTAGCGCATGGATACTAGCTCTCGCATAAAGGGTAGCACCCAACCCAAAACACTAAAAAATCGCCAAGGTACTAGACTCACTTTTACAGGCTGACCCTTAATATTTTCAAATACGCATTGTAGTTCACCAAATGAAAATACGTGGCCGCTGAATGGCAATACTATGTGTTTCGGTGAATCATTCTCTGTTAAGCGTAGCTCTGCGATTTGTGCAAAGGCTTTAGCCGCATCCGGCAGATAGGCCCAGGTGTGTGGCATATTGGCATCGCCTGCGAACATAAGCTTGTTCTTGTCAATCGCTTTCGTACACACGTTAAACCAGTTTGAAGTCACAACATCTGGTCCAAAGAAATCACCGAACCGCATTATAGTTGTGCGAAGTCCCTTGTCAGAAGCATCGACGATCATGTTTTCAATCTGTGCACGTATTTCACCTTTCTCATTAACCGGTGCGTTAGGTGTGTTTTCGTTGATCATGCCATCAACAGGAATACCCGCGTTATAAACGTTACCAACAAACATCAAATGAGCATCGTTGTTTTGTGCCAATTCAATAGTCGAGCGAGTGTAGTTCAACATAGTGGGATTCCAATGCTGATAGGGAACGTTTACAGCATGCACAATCACATCGACATCGCTTGCCGCATCCGTCAGTGTCTTTGGCTGGTCAAGATCACCAACAATCCAGTTTATAGAATCGCCACTATCGCTCTGAATACCTGGCGTGCGAGTCACCGCCCTAACCTGCCAACCCCGGCTAGCCATTTGCTTAGTTAATGCTTTGCCAAAACCTCCGGTAGCGCCAAGAATCAGAACGCGTCCGGCGTCGTTACTAGTTGTGATGCTGGATTGATCAGTGTCGATACCCAAGTGCTTCATATCAGTCTCCCGTCAGTGATGTGCTGGTTTATTCCAACTGGGATTAACCTTATCGACCCATTAATGAATAATAAATAGCATTAAATTCATTTTAACTATGCAATAATAGATATAATATACAAATCAGTGAGTTAATATGGATTGGAACTTGATTCGCTCTTACCTGATGGTCGCTGAGCATGGCTCTACACTCGCAGCCGCCCGCCATCTTGAGGCCACACAATCCACCATTAGCCGACACCTGACGACGCTGGAAAACCAACTGTCTGTGCAATTGTTTGATCGACGCAAAACCGGCTTGGTTTTGACGGACAAAGGCCAGGAGTTGCTAAGTTTGGCTAAACAAATGGATGCGGTTGCAGACAATCTGCAAAGTCAGGCATCCAACTACTCCAGCTCAGTCAGTGGTACGGTGCGAATCAGTGCCAGTGAGGTACTGGCAGTTGATGTGCTGCCCCAATGCCTTGATAGCCTACTTGAAGATAACCCTGAGCTGCAATTGGAGATCGTGGCATCGAATGAAGAATCGAACCTGCTCTCGCGCGAAGCAGATATCGCGCTGCGTATGTTTGCACCGCAACAACAAGACCTGGTAGCCCGTCATTTGATGGACATTCCCATCGCTTTTTATGCGCACGAAAAATACATTGCCCGACACGGCATACCCAGTAGCACTGAAGATTTTACAAAACTACGCTTCATTGGATTTGACGTGAACAACTTATTTATAGATGGTGCGAAAAAATTTGGCATAAAACTCAAAAGAGAGCATTTTTATATCCGAACAGACAGCATCATAGTGCAAAACCAATGTGCTCTGGCAGGTCTGGGCATGATAGCGATGCAAGACAAACTGGCACGTAATCTACCCGGTATGCAACAAATTAATTTTGGATTTGATCTACCAGCCTTACCGCTTTATATCGTTGCACAGCAAGAATTGCGTGCATCGCGCAAGCTGCGTGTTGTATATGATGGATTAGCCGATGCGTTGGTGAATTTTTACGAACAGTGAACAATTACTCAATAGCTTCAATCTGCTTTGGCAGAGTCACCCATTTTTCCGAACCATACTGATTCGTATTTACTTGAAAGCAACTGTGGTTTCGCATCACGAGCATTACCATCAATTTCCATGGTTGACTAACGCCCTGAGCCATTGGCATTAACGCTAAATAGTTACGATTATCAGTTACGCGAGCTGAATGCTATAATCTTACGGTGTCTAACCCCCTTTTGACGTTGGTGGTCGATTGAGCACTATCCTGGAGAGCTTTAACATGAAGTGTACTAGCAAGATCTTGCTATCGATTATCCTAATATTAATTGCAACTAGTGCCGCGTCTCAATCAGATAGCGCAGAGGGTAAAGATGAAGTAGTTGGCACATGGCAAACCGAGTCTTCAAAGAAAGGGTATCTACACGTGCTTATAGAGCCATGTGGAGATGCATTGTGCGGAAAAATAGTTAATGCGTACACTTTGGAAGGCGAAGTGAGCGAAGGTTATGAGCACGTAGGAAAACAAATGCTCTGGGACATGAAAGCCCGCGGAGATGGCTTGTGGACCAAAGGCAAAATCTGGGATCCGAGCAAAGACAAAACGTACAAATCAAAAATGTCACTCAATGGCGATACACTCAGTGTGTCTGGTTGCGTATTGATTGTGTGTCGATCACAGGATTGGACTCGCGTTAAATGAGCCAAGCTGAATTTAAAGAATAAAAGTCTACTCGTTCTCCTTCCAATAGCTCGAGAGAATCGCTTTTTCTGTACCATTATAAACTTTCAGTATCTCAAACCAGCCTGTGGTAGAACCGCTTTCGTTTAAAAAAGATTTAATTCGTATTTTCGCAACAGCAGTTCTATTCAAATCTATTAAATCAATTGGCGTGTCCAACGGGAAAATTCTGTTTTCAGATTTTTCAAACGGGTACACGCTTTTAACTGTCAATGACTCAGGTGGCTCCACCTGCAATACCCAATTAAATTTTACTGTAAATCCCATTGCTACCTCTGTTGACGGTTAACCACGACTCAATTGTCTACTGGCGGGTGTGGGGCCAGATACCAGTTATGCTACGGAATAATCCGATCTTATCGCGAGCAAACTAGACCTTCCGGGCCATAAAACGCACTATAAGCTCAATATTCTGTTTACACGCACATCCCTTCGCTGTCATTATATTAAGCAGACCGACCGCCGCCGGTTCGCTTTCAAAAAAAGGCGGCGCTATTCTATTAGAGAGAGTAAAGCAATGAAGGTTAAATTGTATTTAAGCGCAGCAGTTGTTGCGCTCGCTGGTGCTACATCCGGTCAGGCTGTTGCCGCCGAAAAACTCACCTACTACTGCAGTGCGCAGGAAGACTGGTGCCAATTGATGGCGACAGGTTTCGAAGAAGCCACCGGTATTAAAGTCAGCATGACGCGCAAATCATCTGGTGAAACCCTGGCACAGATCAAGGCCGAAGCTGACAACCCCAAAGGCGACATCTGGTGGGGCGGCACTGGCGACCCACACTTGCAAGCAGCCGAAGAAGGCTTAACAGACGTGTACGAGTCACCAATGAACGGTGAGTTGCATGACTGGGCACTGGCTCAGGCAGCATCAGCAGGCAACGGAACTACAGGCATTTATTCTGGTGCTTTAGGCTATGGCTATAACGAGGAAGTTCTGAAGGCCAACAATCTGCCCGTACCTGAATGCTGGAAAGACCTGATCAAGCCTGAGTACAAAGGCCATGTACAAATGGCAAATCCAAACTCATCCGGTACCGCCTACACCACGCTTGCCACTATCGTGCAATTGTTTGGTGAAGACGAAGGTTTTGAGTTTATGAAAGCTTTGCATAAAAATATCAACCAGTACACAAAGTCTGGCTCGGCGCCAATTAAAGCGGCAGCTCGTGGCGAGAACACAATTGGTATCGTCTTTATGCACGATGCAGTTAAACAGGCAGCAACTGGCTTTCCAATCCAGGTGGTGGCGCCTTGCGAGGGCACAGGATATGAGATTGGTGGTATGAGCCTCATCAAAGGTGCCAGAAACAGTGAAAACGCCAAGAAATTCTACGACTGGGCACTTACTGCCGATGTGCAGTCTCGTTCATTGGAAGTCAATGCGTTTCAGGTTATGTCTAACAAAGGTGCGACAAGCTCACCACAGGCACCAGACCTGGAAAAGCTAACACTGATTGACTATGACTTTGCCAAGTACGGCTCAAAAGCTGAACGTACTCGTCTGTTAAAGAAATGGGACGATGAGGTTTCTACTCTGCCTCAGTAAGTGCTTCTCTCAGCGCATTTAGCGACTCAACAAGCCAGCACTCGCCAGTTTTTGGCGAGTGCTGGCGGCCTTTCACTCTGACACTAACCCATGAATAGAGCGGTTGTATTGTGGTTAGTGGTTGGTCTGCTCGGCTTCTGCCTTTTTCCCTGGTATGTTCTCGAAGATGGTTTTTGGAGCTTCGAATGGCTAGACGGCTATCCGTTTGACACTGATTACGCACCCGGACTTTTTTTGCTGCTACAAGGCGAGAAGCTCTGGCTGACCCCCATCCCCTTTGTGCTCATCTTGCCGCTATTAATTATAGGGGCGACCAAAAGACACCCAAATTTTAGTCGTGTACTGCTAATCGCAGGCATCGCCGGTCTATTTTATTTGCTGGCACAGGGCTTTTCAATTGGCATACGTGGATGGAATAGCGATCTATTTAACCAAGTGTTTGGCGAGCTCGGTGATCGGCAGTATGGGTTCGGCTATGGTGCCTTGCTGGTTGGGGCTGCGTTCCTGTTTTACCTGACCACAGGCATTGCAGCTCGAGGCATCGTCAATGGTGATGTATTTGTGGTGGGCGCAATCGGGTTCGTTATCGCGTTGGTTGGCATGTTCATTCTGTACCCGGTACTGAATATGCTATCCAGTGCATTGCAAACCAACGACGGTGTGTACTCAATTCGCGTATTTTTCTCAAAGCTGTTCAGCGATAAAATTTGGGGATTACACTGTTTGAGCGAGAATCGTTCGTGTGGCGTTGCGTGGAACTCATTAGCGCTGGCTTTGTGTGTTGCTACTTTAACCACATTATTGGGATTGGTGTTCGCACTGGTCGCGACTCGCTCAGGTTTACGTCAAGCACATTTTCTTCGACCACTTACCGTATTACCTATCATCACACCACCTTTTGTCATTGGTCTTGCCATCATTTTACTGTTCGGTCTGTCTGGTGCCGTTACCACGTTTGTCGCAGACTTAACAGGCACTAACCCTACTCGCTGGGTGTATGGCTTACCCGGTGTGCTCATTGCGCAATTGCTCTCGTTCACCCCAATCGCCTTTCTGGTTCTTATTGGCGTTGTTGAGGGGGTATCGCCTTCAATGGAAGAAGCCTCGCAAACCCTGCGCGCATCGCGCTGGCAAACGTTTAGAACGGTATCGTTACCACTGATGCGACCGGGGCTGGCCAACGCATTTTTGCTTGGCTTTATAGAAAGCATGGCCGATTTTGGTAACCCACTTGTGCTGGGCGGGAACTACGATGTGCTGTCCACTGAAATTTTCTTCGCCATCGTTGGTGCACAAAATGATCAGGGTAAAGCAGCTGTGCTGGCGATTGTATTGTTAATCTTCACACTCACCGCATTCTATGCACAACGCCGTTGGCTTGGTAAAAAGTCCTACACAACCCAAACCGGCAAAGGTGATAGCGGTATCCCGGCAGCCCTGCCACGACGCGTGCTTTACCCATCCTACATTCTGGTCGCACTCTGGGGTACTTTTACTCTGGTTGTGTATGGCATGATTGTTTATGGCGGTTTTGTCGAAGTCTGGGGGCTTAATCACAGCCTGACATTCAAACACTACATCACGGCATTCGATTTTAGTTACGGTGACAATGGTGTTCACTTCAAAGGCTCTGCCTGGGATTCGTTCTGGACCACACTGAGAATCGCAGCAACTGCAGCACCGCTAACAGCAGCCATTGGACTGGTTACCGCCTACTTGCTGGTACGGCAAAACTTTAGCGGAAAAAATGCCTTTGAGTTTGGCACCATGCTCAGCTTCGCCATACCCGGAACAGTCATTGGGGTAGCCTACATTCTTGCGTTCAACGTGCCACCGTTGGAACTGACTGGCACCGGTGTGATTCTGGTGCTGAGCTTTATATTCAGGAATATGCCAGTGGGTATCCGCGCCGGTATTGCCTCTATGTCTCAGTTGGATAAGAGCCTGGATGAGGCTTCTCTGACCCTCGGTGCGAACACATGGAAAACATTCAGATCAATCATACTACCGCTAATGAAACCTGCGATTGTTGCAGCACTGGTATTCAGTTTTGTGCGAGCTATGACTGCCATCAGTGCCGTCATATTTTTGGTTAGTGCTGAACACAATATGGCCACCAGCTATATCATCGGGCGTGTAGAAAACAACGACTACGGAATAGCCATTGCTTACAGTACGGTGCTGATCGTTGTTATGCTCACGGTGGTAACCCTTACCCAACTGGTGGTGGGTAAATCAAAAACGGGCCAGCGAAGCGCTGCCAAGCCATTGCAAGTAGCATAAAGTCTCATTCTGATGCGAACCAAACCATGACATCCAGTATTCAAAGTAAAGCGGCATCAGTTGAATTCCGTCAGGTCTCAAAGATTTACGGTGGTCAGGTTACCGCTGTCGATAATGTATCGTTGAGCGTCAATGCGGGTGAACTGGTTACCCTACTGGGACCTTCAGGTTGCGGTAAAACCACCACTCTGCGAATGATTGCCGGCTTGGAAATGGTGAGCAGCGGTTCTGTTTTTATTGGTGATAAAGAGGTTACTTTATTGCCCGCAACCGATCGCGATGTTTCAATGGTGTTTCAGTCGTATGCACTATTCCCTCACATGAATGTGTTTGAAAACGTTTCCTACGGATTGCGCGTATCCAAACTTCAAAAAAATGAGCTTATTGAGAAAACCAACAGCGGTCTGGCACTTGTCGGGTTAACGGGCTATGGCGATCGTTTACCGAGCGAGCTATCCGGTGGACAACAACAGCGCGTGGCCGTAGCGCGTGCTCTGGTGTTGGAACCGCAGGTCTTGTTGTTCGATGAACCTTTGTCAAACCTGGATGCAAAATTGCGCCGACAAGTGCGCGAAGAAATTCGTGAGATTCAAACCAAGCTTGGTTTAACGGTAGTTTATGTGACTCATGATCAGGAAGAAGCGTTGGCGGTTTCCGATAGAATAATTGTTATGCGAAATGCCACTATTGCACAGGATGGTTCACCGCGTAATTTATACGAACAACCAACCGACAGCTTTGTAGCCGATTTTATTGGTGAGGCCAATATTATGGATGTGAGTATCAACAGCGTCGACCCACAAACCGATACGGCTCAGGTTCACATCGGCGATATGCAACTGCAACTACCCTCGCGTGGCATACCCGCAGGTAAGGCTAAACTAGCCGTGCGACCAAACCGAATTAAAATAAGCAGGCAGAAAACGACATCTGATTTAAAAGCCACTGTGAATAAAAGCACTTATGTGGGCAACCATATGGAGTACATAGTCAGTACCGAATACGGCGATTGGTTTGCTACAACCGATGATGTCGATCAAACCCACAGTGTAGGCGATTCCGTATACGTGTATTTTAGTGAACGCGGTCCAGTGCTGCTTCCCAACTAATACGGAACGTTTTCTTCACCATTGGTATTATTGCACTTGTTGCAACGGTGATCCTACGTAGCCACTCTGCCAACTGATCCGTAAACTTGTCCATACGTTGTAACTTGTAACAAGAAGCAGGCGGTAGATGAACACTAATTCAATTAAACGCTGGGTCGTTAATCTCTCATTAACAGCGTCGTTTTTACTTCCTGCACATGTATCAGCTAATGCCATTTCGGTAATGCCAATAGGTGATTCCATTACTCAAGGTGTTCGAGGAGAGTGTGGATACCGTCGAGCGCTGTCTCAGGCATTGGCAAAAAATCCTGGCTGCGCCGTGAATTTCGTTGGTTCCAGAAGTGGTGCTGGTGACAACTCGAACGTACAGACTGATGTCTGTGCGGCCCAGAATAATCCTCACGAAGCAACTCCAGGCATTCAGGCTGAGCAGTTATTAACAAAAATAGACTCACGCATCACCACCTATCAACCAGATGTTGTCTTGCTGCATGCAGGCTCGAATGATATCTATAACGATCGAACCGTTGCAGATACCCTCGCAGATGTTAGTACACTGATTGATCGAGTGTTTATCAAACAGCCAAATGCAACAGTAGTACTTTCAAACGTTATTCCCTGGTCAGAAGAATCACCAGACCCGCTATTCTATAAGTCTTTCGAAAAATCGAATCGCGATATGCTTGCTGATACATCACACCTTTCTGCTGGTCTTGCCTCGATAGCCAGCGCCAAAGCATCTGCTGGTAAGTCGGTGGAATTGGCTGACGTTCGAAGCAATTTTGATAGTGATTTAATGACCATTGATGGCGTGCACCCAAACCCTGTCGGCGAGGCGCATATTGCTAACAAGATGGTAAATGCTCTGTATAAACTGGGCGCTTGCGGTGGGCAACAAATCGACGTTCAACCACCGATAACTTATATCAATGTACCTGCTACGCAAGATACTGTGCTTCCGTTGAACTTTACCGTGAGCGGCACAGTAATAGATGAAGGTGGATCTGGAATTAGCCAAGTAGTTGTTGCCATTCAAAATTCAGCAGGCCGCTGGCTACAGAAATCAGGGAAATTCGAGACAGATATTGACATGAACGTTGTCGCTACATTATCCAATAACGTTACCAATAGCTCGGACTGGTCATTTTCCACCAATTTGATTACTGGAGACTATCGTCTGCATGTGCTAGCGCTGGATAATAACGGTAATCAGGTAGAAGAAGCCGCTGGCACTGGCCTACCAGGAGAGAATGATAAGGTTTGGACTAGCCGCACATTCCGAGTAACAGCTCAGGAAACAGCAGTACCCACACCAAAAATATTCCCAAAACACGGTTCTGGATTAAGTGCTAAATACGAAGTTTTTTCATGGGAAGATATGGGCCCGGAGATAGTGGAATATCGGTTGTCTGTAGGTTCGACTATCGGCAGCGTTGACTACTACAACAATACTAATCTGGGAAAAGCCACTTATGCAATAGTAACGGGTTTACCCACAGACGGGTCAGCAGTAGAAGTTCGGTTTTGGTTTCGAAAAGCCCAGGGTGATTGGCAATATGTAGATAAATCTTACACTGCAGCATCGGGTAACAAACGCGGGCGTTGGGGTCGACGCGGATTAGGGTTTTGGTAACACGAATATTATTGGATAGTTCATGTTATTAACTCTTTCGCATTTTATTAACTCTCCGCCCAAAGCTTTTCCCAGTGTTCACGCATGTACACCTTTGCTTCTAGTCGTTCAAATATTTTGAATAGTCCGTACAAGGTGCGATCAAAGAAAATGAAATCCTTTTCAAGAGACTCCAGCAACGGCGTTTCGGTCAAACTTTTAAGTGCCGGTAGACCTGATGAAGTGTAATCGTTATTCTGTTTAAAATCGAAATACGGCTCACTCAAGGGTTTGGAAAGCCACTGGCCAAACGAACGAAGCACATTTTCGTAGTCATCAGATAATACAGGTACCAGGCGCATACCCATGTCTGAGTAGGCGTGCACTATTTTATCCAAATCATCAGTGTAAAAAGCATATAGCAGCGCGGGCAGTTTCTCTCTGAAATGCTCGCTCAATTCTTTTACACAACCAAAGTCTATTAGTGCAAGTTCTCCATTTTCTTTAAATAGATAATTCCCCGGATTCGGGTCAGCATGCACGCGACCAAGCTCTACGGCACAATGAATAAACAATTCATAGATTAGTTGCGCGGCCCGGTTACGACATTCTTGTGACGGTTTGGTGGCGAGCCAATCATCAATATGCAAACCGCTCATCATTTTGGTTGTGATGATACGATTGGTGCTGTACCGATCAAACACCTCTGGCACTGCTATACCATCAATAAACAAATTCTGTTTAAACCAGCGCGTATTGTGTGCTTCAAGTTGATAATTGGTTTCTTCCATCAGACGCAAACCAATTTCGTTAATTGAGGTTTCTAAAACGTCTCTGTTAGGCTTCTTCTGTTTTGGCAACAACCGTATGCCACTAGCAGTGAGTTTACGCAATAGCTTCAAATCGCTTTCAATCGATACGTGAATACCTGGATATTGCACTTTTACAGCTACCACTTTTCCGCTGTCTATTGTCGCTCGGTGAACTTGACCCAGGCTGGCAGCGGCCATTGCGACAGGGTTGAACTTCTCGAAAACTTGATCGGCTGATTTACCGAACTCTTTGGAAATCACCTTTTGCACCAACACGCGATTCAATGGTGGGACTTGATGATAGGACTTGGATAGTTCCTCGATAACTCGATCTGGTAACAGGTCGGTTTCCATACCAAGCATCTGAGCAAGTTTCACAGCAGTGCCACGCAGCTTGGTGATCGCTTTAAAAAGAATCTCTGCATCATCGTCGTACTGACTTTCAGTAGCGTGTTGTATTTCCTGCTTGCTCAAAAACGGACGCTTGGCCTTGCTTTTTAATTTACCAACACCGAGTTTCATGGCGGTTGACCCCACTACACCTGCTCGGGCTAACTGGGAACTGGGTAAGTCACTCATTTTGCACCATCCATAAACCGTCGTTTCGCAGCTACAACTTCGGGCTGCTGCATGAACATATCCAGACTGTTCATATGATTGAGAACATGGGTTCTGAACAGGAACGAGAACATATCCAGGGTTTTACCAATAACACCGCCCATTAACAGCTGTGCGATGATTTCTGTGCTTTGATCAACAAGCTGTGTAGTTTGAGCAAATTCATCAGACGTGTCTTTTAACCAGTAGGCCAAAATTGCAGACTGATAATCCCAGAATAATGCAGGCAATAAATCCTGATAAGGCTGTTCCGGCATCTCACCTGCTTCGATAGAAGCATCGATCAACTCAACTACCATCAGCTTTAACAGCGATTTTGTTTCAGCCAGTAATTCAAAACCAACTGACGGTGCAGCATAGGTTTGCGCAAACACTTGCTGAAGAAATTCACGCGCTGGTAACCACATTCGCAGTTCCATTTCGACCAACTGGTGCAATTGATCACGCAAGCTGTATTCGTGAAAATCGTCGATGGCTTTAAGCTCGGCCATAACTTGCTGCTGAACCAGCTCACAATAGCCATACAATAACTTCTCTTTAGTGGAGAAGTAGTTATAGATAGTGGCGTCAGCAACATCCGCTCGTTTCGCGATCTCACGCATTGATGCTTTGTCAAAACCCTTTTCGGTAATCACATCTACCGCAGCCTCTAACAATCGAACTCGTGTTTGTTCTTTGACCTTGCTGCTGATCTTCATTTCTGCTCTCTAATTAATCACTACACATTAAATTATCATATTTACTATTTAATATATAGCATTTTCACATTAAGCGTAGAAGCATGCATTTTCCGCTTTTTTGTAGCGAAGCAGTAGAATGGTCATAATAATTGCATAATACTTGACTAATCATGTATTATGCAATTATGAAACAGTCAAACACCGAACTGATTTTTGCCCTGCTCAACGCAGCTTCACGTATAGAGCGCCGGTTCGATCGCGTGCTCTCAGCCACAAAGGGTGTCAGTTTCACCGAGTACCACCTACTTAATGTGCTGAATCAGCAGCACAATGGCTCCGCTACACGAGTAGTTTTAGCCAATGCTGTGAGCCTTACACCTTCGGCCATTACCAGGGCGCTTAAGCCATTGGAAAAAATTGGTTTTGTGACAACAGAAAAGAGTGATCACGACGCACGTCGCAGTATTGCATCGCTAACACCTGCCGGTAGTGAGTTGCTGGAAGATGCCAATAAAATCGTGTTAGACGAGATTGCTTTGCTTGCGCTGCCTGCTGAAGGTATTGACGAGACGCTCAGTGTTTTGCGGCACCTTGAGGGCTGAAATGGCTCCTAGTCAATTTTGCAGTGTGCAAAATTGCTATGTTAATGAGAAATCTGATGGAAGATATTTGGCGTTCGGGTGGCGTATGGGCAAAATTCATCGGTAGCAATGAAGATGCTTAACTGCCGAACCGCTATGCACGGTATGACTACGAGAAACCACTCAGGTGCACATAAAAAAAACAGCATTCGTACAATTCCAAATGCTGTGATTTATCAGGATTGATTTATGAGTTGAGAATGCCTGGTTAGATCAGGTGACTAACCACAGAGTGCTAAATCTGCAGCACCTATTGAATTAGTTCCAGGATAAACGACTCGATCAGCTTCATCTATATGATTGCGGAACAAAATCAGATTTCCATTCTGACGGGCCATTCGAAGCTCAGTTGTTACATCGCCATCCTGTACCCAGAATATACCCCGTCCTTGATCGATAATTTGGGTTGATGTCGAATCGTAGCAACTATTCGCTTCGTTATAGGAATAGTCAGTGAGTACGCCATCGGACGATATGCCGGCGTAGTCGTTGTACTCTCCTTCGGATTCAGTGACAAGAAAGCCAACCAGTGAAGCCAGCGTTGCGTTAGCAGGGTCATTGAATGACGCTTGCAAGGCTGGAGTGCTATCAATTGCCTCTTCAATAAGAGCGTCACCTGCCTCTTCAATAAGAGCGTCACCGCTTGTTCCATCCTCAGGAGCCGAAAGACTCGAATAGCCTCCAGAATAGCCACTACATGCGCCGAGTGCCAGAGTCAAAATACTACCCAATCCAAAAAATACTGCCTTTCTTAGAATCACGTTTTAGCCCTGTTTTGCTCAAAATTGCTGTTGGTAAAATTACCGAAGCAAAGCTTAGCAAAAATTACTACCAAGGTCTTTAATATGGCGAGCACAATATTGATACATTAAACTCAGCTCCCTAGCGACTTACCAGACCTGAAGGTCGCTGAAACTGTTGCGATTAGGCAGATATACGCATGTCATTCTGATACCCATAACATGATCAATTATTAATAAATCATTATCAGCAAATTTACCTAGGCCTTTTTTACAGTCACTTTTATCCACAGATGCTTACGTTGAATAGCCAGCGCGTTCTGGTGACTCGACAACCCGGTTCATAATTACACTTTACCCGTATTATTGTTCCGAACTCAATCACGGTCGGTGTATTGCAGTATTGCTGCTATTCCATATAGCCAGCGTAAATTTGCGTGGTATAAAAGAAAGTCACTCTGGCATTAGTTGAGTAGAGAGAAAACAAATCATTAATCGTTCTACTAAATTCTTCATACACAGAATCATCAGGGCTCGGTGTGTAGGAAGAGGAAAACACCCTGCCCCTGAAACTGGCTTGATCAAACTCCTGACTGTTCGAAAAATTTTTGGACTCCATGTTTCCAGCGAAGAGCTTTGCCAGTTGAGCATCGCCTACATTAGTGTGACTGACCTGCGAATACTCAGGAAGTGTGGCTAACACACTTTCATAAGCTGATTGAAACGGCGAGCTCCGCATTCTACGATTCCATATCAATACAAGCACACCTCCTGGTCGCAGAATGCGCTGAAACTCAATCTTCGATTTCTCAAGATCAAACCAGTGTCCTGCTTGTGCAGCTGTAACCATGTCGACACTGTTGGCCTTCAACTTTGTTGACTCAGCCGTACCAGCCATACTTGAATAGAGTGAATTACCTGAGTGCAGTCGATCAGATTCCAGACGCATAGGAAGATTTGGTTCAACAGCTGTTACCCGCATACCAGCATCCATGAGTAATTGCGTAAATATGCCAGTGCCCGACCCAATATCAGCAACGTGTGACTCTGGACTTAATCGGTATTGATCTACTATCCATTGAATAGCGCTAACAGGATAGGACGGTCGGTACTGAGTGTAGTTTTGCACCCTATCGGAAAACCGAGTCGTTGATAATGAATCAGTGCTGCTCATATCTTATGTTTTCACCTGTTAATACTTTTTACCTGGCAACCAATGCCACTATGAATCAGCGGTAAAGGTCGGCTACAATGCTAACAATCTCTAGATGACAAAGGAACGTTGTATGTTACGGTTCGGCATTTTATCCACGGCAACCATTGGCAAAGAGCATGTTATCCCAGCTATCCAAAGTGCAGTAAACGCCAATGTGACAGGTATTGCTTCTCGAAAACTTAGCACTGCGAAAAAACTGGCTCAGCAATGTGGAGCACCATTAGCGTTTGGCTCTTACGATGAAATGCTGGCAAGCGATGATATTGATGCGATCTATATTCCATTACCCACTTCGCACCATGTTGAATGGAGCATAAAGGCGGCAAACGCTGGCAAACATGTGTTGTGTGAAAAACCAATTTCACTCAAGGCGCTTGATATCAAAAAAATAATCAAAGCCCGCGATAAAAATAAAGTGATTGTATCTGAGGCCTACATGGTTACCTATCACCCTCAGTGGATAAAGGTTCGAAATCTGTTGTCCAAAGGAGCCATTGGTAGTTTACGACACATAGATGCCTCATTCACCTATTTCAATACTAACCCAAAAAACATGCGCAACATCCCTGAGCTCGGTGGCGGTGCACTGCCCGACATCGGTGTGTATCCAACAGTAACCGCGCGTTTTGCAACCGGGCTTGAACCCAAGCGTGTGCACGCTAAAGTAGAGTTTGATCCAAAGATGAAAACTGATCGCTATGCCAGTGTACATGCCGAATTTCCAGGCTTCGACATGACTTTCTATGTTTCAACACAAATGGGAAATCGACAAACCATGGTTTTCCATGGTGACAAGGGCTTTATTGAATTATCAGCACCGTTTAATTCCAACTTGTACGAGGGCGATGAAGTACACGTGCACAACGGAAGCCACGGAGAAACACGCACCTACAGGTTTACCGGGATAAACCAGTATGTGATGGAAATAGAAGCTTTTGCAAAAGCTGTTGCTGGCAAGAAACAACATTTATTTTCGCTGGAGGAATCGTTTTTGAATCAGCGAGTGATTGATGCAATTTACCGGTCAGGTAAATCAAAACGGTGGCAAAGCGTATAGGAATATGATTTAACCAATCTCTAATATTTCCGCAAAACCTACGTTTTCAGTTTTCACAATATTCTTCATCTGAGTACTCTCTCGGTATTCCTGTGCATCCGCTTTCATAGTCCATTGGCAGTCAATACCGAGAGATTCGATTTCTGCTCGAACCTCACCCAAAGCAAGGTCAAAAAAATCCGCTCTCGGATTTACCTTGTTTATTCGCTTGGCGTTAAAAACATTGTGTAGGTATCGCTGGAGTTCTGGTGCATCATCGGAATAAATAATAGCATGTACATCAAAGCCAAATGGTACCGCTGCATTTCCAAGTTCCTTGATTTTTTCCTCTGGTTCTAACCAGCGAGTCATTCCTATCTTCAGTACATTTTCTCCTATAGAACCAACGTTAGAAACCACGTAGACATGGCCTTGCTTGCCCTTGAGCGTCATCGACTCTGTTCTTTTACTCTTGGCTTCAGCATTGCTGAGCTTGCCCATCAACTCAACGAGTTGTGCCTGATATTTCTGTTTCTCTACCTCGGTAGATTGTTCTATTTTGGCTTCAATCTGTTCAATTTCCTTGAGGATTCGCTTCGATTCTTTATGAGCCTTT
Organism: uncultured Granulosicoccaceae bacterium; assembly: GCA_964437945.1. Taxonomy (GTDB): domain Bacteria; phylum Pseudomonadota; class Gammaproteobacteria; order Granulosicoccales; family Granulosicoccaceae; genus Granulosicoccus. The sequence goes on along the minus strand of CAYTJF010000017.1, from coordinate 21,794 downwards.
CGCTTCACTTTCTTAAATTCTTTTCGTGCCCGCCGCTGATCTCTCATGTCGGCTTTTATTCGTCGTTGTTCCTCTTCATCTCGACGCTTTAGCTCTTTGACCTGAATTGCAAACTTTAGTTGTTCCTGGCATAGATCTAAATAACTCGATAGAATTCTAGCGTTTCCGAACGACCTGCCATTGTAATTCACAAGTTCAAACGCATCTTCAAGTTTTGCACTCATCCTGCCAAAGTTATCTGAATAAATTTTCGCAAAAATTGACTCAACTTTTCCATTGAATGCATCTAATACAAACGCTATAGATCTATCTCTGCGTAGCGCGTCGTTGTAATCACAGTCTGCAGCAAATCCATCACGAATCATTGTATTCATCTGATTATTGACACATTGCAGTTGCCTACCTGCCTGTTTATGACTGTACTCGTCAGTTAAATCATCAATGAGAGTTTCGTTCGGTATTAAATACTCATCACCATAGCCTCTTACCTTGTTTTTCATGGCTTGCGCAGTTCTTTGATAAAACACCTGACGATCTTTTGCGTCCCAAGCATCGCCCGCAACCTGCTCAGCACGTAAAGCCGCGTCTGTCAAAATAGTATCCGCGCGCTCTCGCGCTTGTCGTAGTACTAAGTCGCCCACCTCATTTTTTTCGCCAATCTGGCGCCGGGATTCTGAAATAAGTGTGTCGGCATCTGTTTTGGCCTGATTGATAAGCGTATTGGCATCCTGTGTGGCTTTGAGAAAATATTTTTCTGCATCAGCCCTTCTTAGTTTAATATCTGCAAATACCTCTGGCATCTTGGCATAAGGGGCTAACCGTTTAATTTCTCTTTCTAGAAACGCGTTTCTTAGTTTGATGTCTTCTATGTTTTTTTCAGTTGTCGAAAGATTTGATTCAAGAGGTGATGGTTTCTTTTCATGCACTATATTTACTTTTTTAACTTTCGATAACCTGTTGACAGCTACCATCAATCCAAACAAAAGCACAATCAACAGAATAAAAGCACCTTCAAGTAGGTACAGCAAAGCTTCATATGAAAGACTTGTGGACACGCGTGCCTCCTTAACAGCGTAAAGCTACCGAGTTAATTAACCATGATTAGTGTCTCTTCATTTCAAAAGATTAGCTAGAGTAATAAATCATTTGATGCGCTAATTCGTACTAAATTTACACAAGTTTAGGGTCCCTTAGGTAACAAGTCATTGAAACCAATGTGGTCTTACGCATTATTCTTTTAACATCAGCTTAAACCTGTATTATATTTCCTTTATATCGATGCATAGTGTTTGATCATCTAACGTTGACCAACTAACACCACATAACAATGATAAAGACTGTTTTAAGCGAACTTGATACAACTGGATTCACAGTACTGTGGTTCTTTCGGTGTTTTGACAATGCTGATAGGATCTCTATCACAGAGCATTCAATTTAATGTCAGTTTTCTCCCACCCTGAGTTCGATCATGAACAGGTACTGTACTGCCATGACCCGGCAATTGCGTTAAATGCAATCATCGCTCTGCATTCAACCGTACTTGGGCCCGCTGCTGGTGGGTGCCGGATGCACCCGTATGCCTCTGCCGATGATGCGCTGACTGATGTGCTTCGTTTGTCAAAGGGTATGAGCTATAAAAATGCGGTTGCAGGCCTCCCCCTTGGGGGTGGAAAGTCGGTCATTATTGCTGACCCGAAGCGAGATGACAAAGCTGAGCTTTTGCGTGCATTTTCGGATCACATACAAACACTAAACGGCCATTATTGGACTGCCATAGATGTAGGAATCAGTCCGACAGATGCTGACATACTGGCAGAGAAAACTGATTTCGTTTTTGCCAGAGCGTCGCAGTATGAGGATGATTTTAACCCATCCCTGTTTACAGCACTCGGAGGATTTATCGGTATTCGGGCTGTTGCAAAACACGCACTAGGACGCGATGATCTTTCCGGTGTTAGGGTAGCAGTGCAGGGCCTTGGTCAAACTGGCGGCGATTTATGCCGTCAATTGCACGAAGCGGGTGCCAGTCTGATCGTAGCTGATGTGAACGAATCTGCAGCAAGCAAGATCGCTACAAAATACAGCGCCGACGTTGTCGCACCTGAAGTTATTCACTCACAGGATGTTGATATTTTTGCACCTTGTGCTTTGGGCGGAACCCTCAATGACTCAACAGTACCTCAAATCAAAGCCAAAGCCATTTGCGGATTGGCAAACAATCAGTTAGCCCATCCGCGACACGGTGCAGAGCTGCAGCATCGAGGAATAAGCTATGTTCCCGACTATGTGGTCAATGCTGGTGGCATGATGGGAGCTTCAACGGTTATCTTTGAAACACCATCACGCGACGCTTCCAATAAACGCATTCTTGGGCTACATAAAACGATTTTGTCGATTCTTCGAAAGGCTGACAAAGCAAGACGACCGAGTTCTGAGATTGCCGATGAGATGGCTGAAAATATAATATCAAGCGCAAAATAAAATTAAGGAACAACTAATCATGCCAGCTTATGTCGTGTCTATGATGAGCATCACCGACCCAGAAGTCTACAAAGAATATACCGATCGTACACCTCCAATTGTTAAGAAGTACGGCGGGAAATTTTTAACTCGAGGTGAAGCATTTACCTGCGTTGAAGGGCAACACTATGAAGGTAGGCTGGTAATCCTTGAATTCCCGACAAAAGACGATGTTGATGCCTGGTTTAACGACCCTGCATACCAGAAAGCCATGGAATTTCGCCATGCCTCATCAACTATGAACTACCTGCTGTTGCAAGAAGGTAGCGACAACACTGAAGATCCAGACCCTAAACTATAATTCATGCTGTGACTGAAAAACCATTAGCCACATAAGTTGTCTAGTTTTTCGTAAGCATTGGTGCCAGCGTCAACCCATTTTCTGGATAGGTTGTGGTACAACTCGACAACCATACCACTCAGTGCTTTTTGTCGTTCACCCTCGGTAGGCAGGTTATCCAGATTCTCTACCGTTACTTCCGTTAAGTTCTGAATCGGAACGAAATTCTCCAAACCCATAACGTAGTCACTTGTATTAAATAAGGCCTCAATATTTTTTGGTCGATATCCGCATATAATTTCAATAGCACCTAACTTATCGATACCAGCGTTTTTTGCAACTGCAGGCGATATTTGTGTAAACCACTCCACTGCATCGACCGCGCTGGCCGAAAAATCAACATGCCTTATATCACAATCCAATCGTAAAGATGCCTCTGTCAGTTCGGTTGGACATAAGAGGTCTAATAGACTTTTATCAGTTAATAGCTCATCCATTGTGCTTCGGTACATCACACGCAAACTATCAGCCACAATCGATGATAGCTCAGTTGTCTCAGTTTGCAGCGCAGCGGTGTTGGTATCCAACAATGCCAAGTTCTGCTCTTGCTTATCAAACTCACTGGATAGCTGCTTATTTTCCTCCAGCACGCTTGCCGCTCTGGATGCCTGCTGCCAGGCGAACAGGACTGCACATAAAGCGATAACAATGCTGGCAATTTCAAGTATTTTTGACAAACCAGGTTTATTAAATTTTGTTTGACCAAACCGGCACTGCTGGCAAACCAATGCACCTTTCAACATTGTGTGCTTACACCACATGCAGTATTTTAAATTATCCGTTGCCATTTTCAGAACTTCTCCGTAATACCGCCTTGAAAACTTACTGCCTTGAACATTGACTTGTGGTTCTATTCACGTGACAAATTTGCCCCGCTCTAACCCGAGAATATATTACACCAGACCGGAAAAACATTATAACGAATCTGGATTACGGGTTACGACGGAGGGATTCAAGGACAGCAATTCTGAGAACGGTTAGCTAAAAATGACACCAATTTTAACCAAATATTTACGACCAATCTGACTTTTCAGCCCCAGTCAATCACATCACAAAGCTCACCACAGGCAAATGGGCATAGCACAAGTTAACAACTGCTAATTAGCACCAAGTCTGGAGAATATTCACTACTGTTCATTTTCCAGCGAGAATCTTGCAACGCCCTGCCTACGCATTGTTCAATGGACTCACAACGACATTTCATCAGCTCTTCCAACACAGAGCGTCTATCACTTTTAACTTATCGATTTGCTTCTTAATTTCTTTTTGTTTATTTTCAACGGCGGGCTGCCAAAGACCAGTCTGACTCGAATCCTCGATATGTTGCTCGAGAATCTTTTGCATCTCACTAATTGTGAATCCGGCCGCCTGGCAAAGCTGGATAAACTTTAGTGTCACTAAGGCACTGTTACTGAACTTACGTTTACCAAAAACGCGTTCTGGTGGCTTTATCAACCCTTTTTTCTCGTAATAGCGAATGGCCGATGCCGAGATGTCCAAGTGTTTAGCAACCTCACCTATTCTCATGATCGCACCTTGCAAGCGATACGACAAATAAGCACGCTTACTACAATAAGAAAAAACAGGATGCTGGTTAATCCGCCTAACAAAGCCATAGGCGAGGGTAATGCAAAATCTGAGAACGTTGAACTCAACCCAGCCATGCCAACCAGGGAAACGATGATTGGCAATTCACAAGCGACAACAGCCAATATACCCATCGTTATTCCTGTTAAGCAAAATCTTTTCACTCGCTTTGCAGGTAATTTTCCAACTCTATTACTCATGATACCGTCTGCCGAATTGTCTGTAGAAACATCTCTATAACATTTGCCGACTCCGGAGGTCCCTGGATTAGCAAAGATAATTCATCCGATGGCTGGCTGAGCGTAAATGTCAGAAAACGACAACAGTCTTGTTCCAATATAACAAAGTCTCGTATTAACTCCCGAACCCTACTGGCAGGTTCAAACTCCAGCAGCAAACCATTTGTGACAGGGGTTGCATTTACTATATGAGAAACTACTTTAGCGCGCACCCATGAGCGGCGAGTACATTGTTCTTGTGCGGTGAGCGTACAGCACACTGCTGTTTGCTCAATCATTTCGTTCCCAGTTTGGTTGATTCATATCTGATAATACGTGTTAATCCAAGGTTTAAGTCAAGGAATTTTTTTACTTTCTTTTGTTATCGATTCAGCTAATGTGGTAATCAGCTATTGCAGTTAATGTTTAACAGTGGAAAATAAATGATTCGTGATGAAGTAAAAATGCGTCGATCAACAAGCTTGGACCTTCCCGCCGATCCGATAATTCCCGAGTCGCTAGTTGTTCGTCGCGCTCGTGTCGAGGACGCTGGTGCTATAACAGCACTCTGTGGCCGTGCTTATGAGGATGAGATATGGGAACCGAAATCCACTGAGCAAGAGCTTTTTCACGACGACACAGTCCGAGCCGTTTTAGTGGTTGCGGACGCAGAGCAATTGCTGGCAACCGCTTCGTTACAGGTTCACCTCAACACACCAGATTCTGGCCAGGTACGTTGGGTGGCAACCGAGCTCGGTTGGCGGCGACGAGGTTTGGCTAAAGCTTTAATTGTCAGTTTATTGAAGATAGCAATACAAGAAGGATGTAAAGAAGTTCATCTTAAAACCACGTCCGACTTACCAGGCGCGATCGCATTGTACTCGCAGTTAGGGTTCGAGCCGTTTAGTGATAGCGATAATTAACTATACACAAATACCCGAGCAGGCCCAAAACGAACTCAACCAGGTTACAGCTCTGCGTAATTCATCATTTTATTCCACCAGGTACTTGGAATGAACCCAACCATTTGCACCTTGGTATGCAACCCTGCACCACCGCATTCTCAGGGCCAGCTTTGATTCCTCCGGGGTAAAGTCAGCCCACTCTGTCGCATTGAAATCAGGAGAACACCCTAAATTTTCCAGCCCTGATGTGCCGTGTGGAATTCTGGCAATAACATTAAATTTTACTGACGGGCCTTTTCGCATATTCAAAAAACCATCTGGTAATACATTTACAACACGCCAGAAATCTGGGCCATCTGCATTCGGCCACGCTGGGCCTGAAGACATCAGCAGTGCCCAAATTATGAGTATTCGAATGATCATAAAAAGGACGGATTAACAAAATCCAGTTGAGACAAAAGCGGTGTGAGTAGCTTTCCAGGGCATTTGGTATTTTTAAAATCTTTGTGGAAATATACGTTGCGACCTTCGGGCTTCAGACTTCCTAATTTTTTCATAGGTTTAAAATCCCCGTAGTCTGGGTGACTGGCGTTGAATTTTAACCACCCCATAAATGCAGACAACAAATACATACGCTTCGAGCATTCTATCCCGGCTAATGAGTCCTTTGAAAAATCTCCGGCTATTGATATTGCAATGCCTTCAGAATTATGCCCTTTTGTATGCGCACCAGACCTGTCTTCACCACGCCCCTCACAAATATAAACTCCAGAGTTCTTCTTGATAAAATAGGCTACAAAATTATAGGGCACATCTAGCCCTAAATCTGGCCGGACGGTTTGCAATTTACGCATATTGGCAAATATTTTTGACTCGGTACTCCACAGATTAGGAGAATCGTCGTTATCGCCAATAACCGTGTGATGAATGATGACATGCGTTCTTCTGGTTCGCGCCACTTTATGACCCTGACGGGGATGATTTGAGTCTGCTCCCCATTTAGCTCTGTCGCAGAATGTAAGATTCGGTACGATTTCAAATTTCGCCATGACTATCTCCTGACTTCAAACTAACTCCAGTTCATGCTAAAGATCCACCAACCAATGTCACACGCAAGTGATCTCTATCTTTTCGTGTGTTCGCTTATCATTGCTATGTAATATATACCATTAATTTCTTGAATAATCTCTTGTAGCTCAAAACACAGTGCATATACACAGACCACTACGCGACAAATTACCGTTACGAATGCGGTCAATGGCTTTTTCGCACAATCGCGTAGTTTGTCGTAGACATGTTCTATTCCGCAACATCGTTAAAGTTCAGCAAAGCTAGGGAAATCCCCTATGGCTAGGCCAACTAGAACAAAGCTAGCATCCCCAGACCGATAGATGTGCCTCGGTAAAAGATGTTTCGCGCGAGACCCTAGATCCGCAGTTCTAAACAACGGAAACAGAATATGAAACAAAAAATGAAACCCAAACCCTTAATTCATCGAACCACTTTGTTGGTAGGAATTCTGGGATCGTTGACGATGACCCATCAAACACTTGCCACAGCGTCATCAGAAAGCTTAACCATCATTGATCAGGACGATAAAAACACATACGCACTCCATGGCGACAATCTGAAAACCTGGGTAACCAGTGATTGCGCCAACATACTGGAATCACTTGGCGCACCTCGACGCGCTGGCACCTGGGTAGCAGACCTGCAGAATCGCACAATGGAATCAACTGGCTGCGATGCGTTAAAAGCTAAATTGCCACCTAAGCAACCTACTGCAGAAAACTTGCTCATCATTGATCAGAACGCCCAAAACATTTATGCGTTGCACGGTGACAATCTGAAAACATGGGTAACCAGTGATTGCGCCAATATCCTGGAAGCACTTGGCGCACCTCGACGCGCTGGCACCTGGGTTGCAGACCTACAGAATCGCGCACTAGTATCACTTGGCTGCGAAGCGTTGAAAGTTAAACTGAACCCTGAACCGCCTCAGCCGCCCGAGCAACCCGAGCAACCCGAGCAACCCGAGCAACCTGAGCCACCCGAACAACCCGAACAACCCGAGCCGCCACTGGCTGAAAAGTACAAACAAAATCTGGAAAAAATTCGATTAAGCAGCGTTCGTAACACCAATCACGATGGCAGCCTTTATCGAAACACGCCTTCCAGTGAGCTTGTTATGGAAAATCACTTAGGGCCTCGATCAGAGTACTTGGGTAATCCCGGGGGTAACCCAGAGTCCGCTTTTCCTGTTGTTAACGGAGGCCAAAATCGAACTGGTTGTGAGTTCTCTCACTTCGCTTACGATGATCCATTAGTGCATCCCAACATGCCAGGTGCTGCTCATCTACACATGTTTTTTGGCAACACTGACGTTAACGCTTACTCAACTTACGAGACCCTGGTTAACACTGGCAGCAGTACATGCAATGGGCAAGAGCTGAATCGAACAGGGTATTGGGCACCAGCAATGTTTGATGGAAACGGTAACGTCCGTATTCCGGAGCGCATTGTTGTTTACTATAAAGGTGAAGGTTTGGCCAAAGGTGCATCACAGGTATACCCTGAAGGCGCTGCAATGATTGCGAACGACAATATAAACGCAATCTCTAGTTACCGGGGCGGTGCTGAAGGGAAATTTTCTTTTGTCTGTTCTGATCAGTATTCTGGTGCTTCCTCTACCGCCAGCAATACAATGCCGAGCTGTGACGGCGATCTTTTCCTTAATGAGTACGGTGTAACTGATAATCCGCATGTAGTTTTAGAAATGAACGTGAAATTCCCACAATGCTGGAACGGCGAGGATCCAAGTAACCCAGATAATTTCTCAATACCTCAAGAAGGCGGTTGGTATTTCAGTAAGTGCAGCAATGTTACTTTGCCAAACCTGGAGTATTTTATTAACTATCGAGTGGAGCTTGGAGAAAACACCGCTAACTGGTATTTAGCATCCGATGTTAATCCGATGAGCTTCAATCGATCTGTGGCCGGTGGTTCTACCACTCATGGTGATTGGTGGGGTGGATGGCACAAGGAAACAAACCAACAATGGATAGACAATTGCGTTAACTATAGTACTAACGTGAAAAGCGGTTGTGGATTTGGCTATCTCACTGACGGTGGTCCTGATCACAATAATCCCTATCCTGGGCCTGCGCTCAAGTATCGTCCTCAATACACTGGTCCTTCGAAAGTACCAGCAGAACAATTGTTTAATGAATTGTGTGAAACTGCACGATCGTATAACAAAGAGGAAGACGCGGCTTATTGTAATCCTACGATGAACCACTAGCCGATATACGGGCTGACTAAACGCTACTGGCTTATTCAGCCTGAGACTGTAAATCTGTTTGGTTAAACGCCTGTAATTTGCACCATCCTACTAATCAAAGTGGTGCTACGCGCAACTTTTTCATCGTATACATGCAGCCTCTTTAAACAGGGGCTGTTCCTTTAGCAGCTCCAACCATAGGTTTCAATTCTGAAATGTGGCACAACTGACCCGCATATTCATTAGCATTGTAACGATATCGGCGTACACTTTAGTAAGCAACCGCCTCCTTCGCTATTAACGGAATATCTGGGTAACGGAATTTCTGGGAATATGAGCAAAGCTACCTTCGACCCCACTCGCTATAATCGCAGCGCCAATACTCCTTTTTCAACTGTGCTTGCACGCGAAATATCACGCCGCAGTTTGCTCAAACGCGGAGGCGGTATGGCAGCGCTGAGCATCTTTGGCGGATTGGGCCTGAGTTCGTGTAGCAGCAGCGATGACGGCAGCGATGACAGCAGCGCTGACTTAGTACAGGAAGACAGCCCTACAGGATTCAGCACACGCCTGGGATTTGAATCTGTTAACGGCTCCCGTCTTGACGCTGTGGTGGTTCCTGAGGGTTATTCGGCTCAGGTACTGGCTCCGTGGGGTACTCCATTGAACAACTTGGCCAATCCGTGGAATGACGACGGCAGCAATAGTGCAGAAGACCAACTCAATGCTGTGGGTATGCATCATGACGGTATGCATTTCTTCCCGATTGAAGGTAGTGTCACTGATGGACTGCTGTGCATAAATCATGAATTCATTGATCAGGCCGCATTGCATCCGCAAGGACCATCAGTAGATGAGGCAACAGGTCAACGCCTGAGCGCTGAAGAAGTACGCAAGGAAATTTATGCACACGGGGTGAGTGTTGTGCGGGTACGCCTGGTAAATAATCAATGGGAGGTCGTTGAAAACGATGCTCTTAATCGCCGAATCAACGGAGCGACCGAGATCGCACTCAGCGGACCACTCGCGGGCAACGTCGCACTGATCACGCCCTATGCACCCAATGCGGACCGCGCTCGCGGTACGTTGAATAACTGTGGAAACGGTTATACCCCTTGGGGAACCTTTCTGACATGCGAGGAAAACTGGCCAGGATATTTTACCAATGCAGCAGCATTGACTGCCGATCAGGAACGCATCGGTGTGAGCAATGGCGGCACACGCTACGGCTGGGATACCGTCGCAGGTGACGCATCAGAAACCGTTAGCGAGTTTGCTCGGTTCAACGTTACCCCGGGCGGCAGTGATGCCAGCAATGACTACCGAAACGAAGCCAGCGGTCACGGCTACATTACCGAAATCAACCCTTACAATGCGCAGTCTTTTGCTACAAAACGGACTGCAATGGGTCGCTTTCGCCATGAGAGCTGCGTGTTTGGCAAACTGGTAGAAGGACAACCCGTTGTTGCCTACTCAGGGCATGATGCGCGCTTCGAATATATCTACAAATTTGTTTCGACAGCCACCTGGAATCCAGCCGATGCTTCACCCGAAGATCGACTTGCAACCGGGTCGAAGTACCTCGATGAGGGAACACTTTTTGTGGCACGTTTTGATGAAGGTGGTACCGGAGCTTGGTTACCGCTGACGCCCGAGAGTGCAACAATTGACGGTGGTACGCTCGGTGAAAGTTTTACCGATCAGGCCAGCATTATTCTCAATACGGCAGGCGCTGCTGACTTATTGGGACCCACTCCCATGGACCGTCCCGAATGGATTGCAGTCAGTCCTGTCGACGGCGCTGTCTACACCTCCTTGACTAACAACACCGAGCGCACCGGTGAATCTCCCGAGACAAACACCAACGAGGCCAACCCGCGCCTCGACAATGAATTTGGACACATTATTCGTTGGGTGGAGTCCACTGACAATCGTTTCAACTGGGATATATTTCTGTTTGGTGCGCCAGCGGCAAGTGATCTGAACATCAATCTTTCCGGCCTGACTGATCTCAACGAATTCGCCAGTCCGGATGGACTGGTCTTTGATCCACGCGGCATCTTGTGGGTGCAAACCGATAACGGCGCTGATGCTGTGCAGGAACAAACCAATGATCAAATGCTGGCCGTTATCCCATCAACGCTGACCGATGAGGATGGTAACCCGGATGTTGTCAATCCCGCCAATCAGACCGAATTACGACGCTTCTTTGTTGGCCCGAATGATTGTGAGGTCACAGGCCTTGCGTTTACTGGCGATCAGCAAAATTTCTTTGTCAACGTTCAACACCCTGATAATTGGCCAAGCAGTGACGATGCAACAATAAGCACAGCTGCTGGAGTTGCAGTTCGTCCACGCTCCGGCACGGTTGCCATCAGACGAATTGATGGCGGACTGGTAGGCGAGTAATGTTTTATTCCCAGTACTTAAATAAGCTCGTGACACTCCAGCGCGTCACCCCACAGATGCTCACTATTCTCAGATAGATAATTAGAAATGATATTCAGGATATTGACGTCGAATCGGTCTTTTTTAAACGCGCCAATGACTTTGTCTGAGTCCTGCTTGTTAACAACACCCATCTGATCGGCATCTTCGGTAGAGCAACAGCCAAAACCATCAAACGAAATTCTGACAAGGCGCAAACAACCGTTTGCCAATAGATTGAAGTCAGCGAAAACACCATCGTCTTGCATGGCAAAGCTATAGTTGCAAGGGCGTCCTTTTACGTCCCACTTGTGTGATCGAATATTCAACATTTCGAGTACCTCAAATTGATGCCATGACTCGTACAATACGGAACACTTGTAATTAAAACAACGACTTTTAATCAAATTGGTAATAAAACCGATTCGCACTAATTGGTCAATAAAATCCCCTACCAAGGGCCATATAAAACCCACCTCAACTGATCGCTTGTATACTGCCAATCAAACATAATACTGGGAAAACCCCGATCAAATCACTACTAAAAAAAACCCATTGGCTATTCGACATGGACGGCACGCTCACCAACGCTATACATGACTTCGATGCCATGCGTGAAGAACTAGCGCTTCCCGCAGGCAAACCGATTCTGGAATCCATCGCTGACTTGCCCGACGATGAAGCCAAACGTATAAACAAAGCACTCGATGAAATGGAATACGGTATAGCCGGCAAGGCCACTGCACAACCATATGCCAAAGAGTTGCTTTCACTTTTACAAAAGAATCATTGCCACGTTGGCATTGTGACAAGAAACGGTCACGGCATAGCCGAGGCTACTTTAAAAGCGTGTGGCCTTGATGGTTTTTTTACATCGCATACAATTATAGGACGTGAGTGCGCCAGCCCAAAACCATTACCTGACGGGGTTGAATTATTGTTATCCAGAATGTCGGCAGATGCTGCGAACGCCGTTATGGTTGGTGATTATTTGTTTGATTTGGAAGCTGGAAAACGTGCTGGTACCAGCACAGTGCACTTAAACTCCGCTGGCAATTTTGCCTGGCCGGAGTTTACCGACTACGGCGTTACATCCTTACAATGCCTGGCGACGCTTTGGGGCGAGTAACAATATAAACAAACTGAACAGACCTAGTGCACCACCACCGCCACCGGTTGAAACGTCAGTAATTGCAGTATTGGTAGACGAGCTACCACTCGTGCTGCCTTGCCCACCCGAAGCTGTGTGTGCAGCAACAGCAAAACCTACCGCATCACTTATACTCTGAGACACCAGCGATTGGCTCCCTCCAGTTCCGGATAAACATAAATTTGGCACATTGGGGTTAATACACACATCCAACGCGTGTTGACCACGCTGAATTAAATGCAGTGTTGATGCCGGTGTGTTTGCATTGCCACAACTCACAACGTCACGAAGCTCAGATGCCTCCCCCACTTCCTGGCTTGTCGAGCTAAGCTCATCGCCTGCCAGCGCTTCGCACAAGCGAACCGCTTGGCGCGGCTCTACAAGATCATCATCCGAACCTTGCACAATGAACATGGGTGGCCATACACCACCTTCAGAGGCTATGCGCATCGGAAAACTGTTTTCGAGTACCACAGGTAAGCTTAGCGATACACTCTCTGGACTGGATCCAACCACACGTTCCAACACAGACAAACCTTGTGGATTGGTGTAAGCGCTTGATTGAACACGTTGCAAAAAGTCTGTGAAGTCAGTTGGCGGATACATTAATACGGCACCACTGACCGAGCTAGGCCGATTAACCGACAACGACAAAGCCAAATGCGCGCCTGCTGATTGGCCAAACACCACTGGTAATCCACTACTACCGTATTGCGATGCATTATCCAGCACCCAGTCCAGCGCAGCATTAGCGTCGCTGACAATCTCGTTAAACTGCGCCTCGTTACAGGCACTGTTCGAATCAGTGTTATCCAGCAAACGGTAGAACGGGGAATACACCACAAAGCCTTGTTCAACAAAGTGTGGAACGGCTAATTCCAGACCCAAATTACCAAACGACCGACTGGTCCAACTGCCACCGTGCAGCATGATCATTGACCGTTGCCCAGCTTGGTTGGGGTGTTTTTTATAAACGCGCATTTCCAAGTCACATCGGCCACGCGCGGTTTGCACCTGTCGGTAAATCAGGCGCTGCATATACGGCTGAGTAACACCTTCCAAAGAACGCGCACCGAGATCAAGCCTGTTACCGGGGTGTAAAGTCCAGGAATCGTTGAGTATATTCAAACCGTTGCCAAGCTCGGCACGGTTATTGGCAGCCGCACAGTAACTTTGCAATTCAGTTTCGCTAAAAACTACTGGCTCGGTGCATTGATTATCGGCAAACCAGGCGCCTGCGTTATCACTGGGCACAACCGATGTGCACTGGCCATTAACTACTTGATACAGCGGTTTAACCGGCATGCTGGCGAGCTCGCGCTCCACCAGTGAACAAAGCACCCGAGTACCAAAAAGGTCTTCGACAATATCAGCATTGGCAGTGGCCGCATTGAGTAACCCTGCCAATAACCCCAGAGCAGCAGGCGCAATTACCCGCAAGCTGGCGCTTGAAACGTGCTGCATAACAGTACTCTTTAGCTAACTTTAGCTAAACAGCTAGCTATTACTGTGCCGTAGCGTCTATTACCTGCATTGATACCGCATCAGCTTGTGTAGGCGTCATTTTACGCCCAGTATCCACAAATTTGGTTTCACCCGCGCCGAGCACACCATCAACGTTTGATGTGGTATTGGACCCACCCATGGTCACACCAAGCTTGATACCAGTAAGTGGTCGTGTGGTGTTATTAATCAACTGAAAAGCGAAAGTGCCATTTTTCGACAAACCTTGTTTGATGCTGATGTAATTTGTCGGGTTGTTACCCAAATCGAGCGCAAGTAACGCATCGGTGGCCTTTTTGCCAACATCGCCTTCGGTTTGTGAGGCCGCACTCAGGTATTGCTTGGCTTTATTCATATTACCCGAGTCTCTTTCGATAATGCCGAGGCCATACTGCGCATCGGCCACCGGCAACAACTTCATGCTGTTTTCATAGTCTGTTCGTGCAGCTTGGGTGTTGCCGTTTCTCTGATTCACCTGACCACGACGCACGTGGTAGTAAAAGAATTGCGGGTTTACATCAATGGCTCGGTCAAAATAGGACTTGGCTGCCTTGTAGTTATTCGCTTCAATTGAGATATCACCGAGAAACGAATGAAAGTGCCCTTCTCTGGGTTCTATCCTTGAGGCCTCTTTAGCCAGCGCCACTGCTTGCTTCCAATTTTTATCGTTTGCCGATTTCTGCGCCTGCGCAAACTTTTCATAAGCAGGTGCCGTTTTCTTTATGCGGCTCATCGCTTGCTCATATCGCTCACGACCGCGTTCGCCACCGGCAGGCAACGTTTTAGCTGTTGCTCGATTTTTGTCTACACGTTCTTGCGAGGGCGGATGGCTTGCAAACATATTGGAGAGAAAATCTGATTGGCGTCCTGCAGAGAGACGCACAAAGGTTTGTTGCAAATCTACAGCGCCTTGCGGGTCATAGCCGGCAGCTGACATGTAGCGCATGCCATAAAGATCAGATTCGAGTTCCTGGTTGCGTCCGTATTTTTGATTCACTAATTGTCCACCGATCGCCGATACGGTTTGCGCTGCCTGACCATAGCCTTTGCGGTTTCCGGCAACCGTTGCAGCAATAACCGCACCCTGTAGCCATACACCGCGCGTTTGCCCACGTGCACCGTGCTTGGCTGCCGAGTGCACAATTTCATGCGCCAACACAGCACTGAGTTCGGCCTCGTCTTTCAGCTCGTAGAGCAAGCCACGATTAATGGAGATTTTGCCGCCGGGTAATGCCCAGGCATTAGGCGTTGAATCGTTGATAACATTAAATTCGTACGGCAGCTCACGATCACTGTGGGCAGCCAGTTTTGCGCCCACGGCTCGCACATATTCTTCCACGCCGGGGTCGGCTGTGTAATCGCCGCCCTGCATTTGACGTAGCGGTAGGTAGTTCTGCTTGCCTGTGTTGAGTTCCCAGTCTTCACCGACCAGCAACAACTCTTTTTTGCCGGTAACCGGGTTAACGGCACAACCGCCAATGAATATCATAGCGGCCAGGGATAACAAAATGGGTCTGAGCGTGGTTAACTTCATTTATTCATCCTCGTTTACACATCATCGGGGTGTTGCCTGCAATCGGTTGTGTACACCTGCTTATCGGTCATATCGGCATAAGTGCCGTACACATAAAAGCCAAAAAAACACAAGGACCAATTTTCAGCCAATTGCTTTCGCCTGATTTTACCTCAATGCTGGTGCCCCCCTGGTCCATGCGGGTGACCATGTGCAACTTCTTCCTCGTTTGCATCGCGTACGGACACTATTTTCACATCAAATGTTAGATCTTTACCTGCCAATGGGTGGTTAGCATCCACATCGAGGTTAAATTTACCTACTTTGACAATTGTTCCCGGTGACCCGCCTCGTTCACCCTGCAAGTTGATAACCTGCCCAACATGGAACTTTTGCTTTTTTCCACCGTCAATCTGCTTGATTGGAATGCGCTGTTTTCTATCATCGTAATAACGCCCGTAGGCTTTACCGGCAGGAATGGTAACGGAGAAATCCTCGCCGCCCCTTTTGTTCAGGAATGCTTCCTGCAAAGAAGCCAATATCGTGTTTTGACCGTACAAAAAAACTAATGGCTCACCGATGTTGGACGTCTCAATTTTGTCACTTGTCTCATCGTACAGATCATAGTGAAAGGTAATAACCTTCCCCGGCCCGGCGATGTGCTCATTGATGTGCTCATTGATGTGCTTATTGATGGGACTGTCGTTGGTGTCAGACATTTTTTCTCCGTTGTCATCAAGTTGGCGCGTTTTGACACTAACAAAAGGACTTCGCTAGCAGCTAAAATCAGATACCAATGATAGCAATTGAACACAATAAAGTAACCGTCTTACGTGCCGTCGCCTCGCTACTGCTATTATTGATTGTGTCAGGTTGCACGAACAGCAAAATAGTTATCGGCCCACTTTATAATAGGCTTGATGATCAAATGCGCGGCGAGTTCCACAAGCTTGCCAAGTGGAATGAAGATCAAATCAATCAATTCGAGTCTGCAGTTGGCACTTTTCACGTATGGCACCGCCAGGAAGAGCTGCCTAAGTATGCTGCTCTGCTAAACACTATTCAGGCATCGATTCGAGAACGTAATTCCACTACCGCTGCCGATGTGAATAATTGGGTGGATACAGCAGAATTATTCACGCGTAACGTGCGACTTTGTCATCCGGTGAACTTCTCCTACGACCTGATGCAAACACTGACCGATGAACAAGTGAATTTCATTGAACGGCGATTCGCAAGAGAGCGTAAGAGAAACTTTACCCGATACCTTAATGACACACCCGAAGAACGTCGCGAAGGACGGGTTAATAATGTTGTCAAATGGGCCGGCAGAGTTGGTTTAGACTTCAATAAAACGCAAAAACGCATGCTAACCGAAGCCATGGGGCGGCAAATCAGTTTACGTCGTCAGTACTATAGTCTGGTTGATGTTTGGGCGAAAGACTTGTTTGTTATTGCGCGAAAACAAGATGCTCCCGACTACGAGCAAAAGATGAAAAGCCAAGTCAACAAACTGTGGAGTTTACTCGAAGATGCACACAACCAGGAATGGCAAGCCAATCGCAACAACTGGCGCGAGTTTGGATACGAGTTTGTAAAATCCCTGAGTTATGATCAACGTATTCACGCCAGCAACTGGCTGAGAAAAATGAGTAAAACCGTCAACGGCATCTCCAAAGACAAACCCTCGTTCAAAGTCGGCAATAATCCGCAGATCGGTTGCATGGTTGGTGCTCCTATCAACGGGTAGGCGATCAACGGGTAGGCAATCAATGGGTAAGTGATTAAAGGGTAGGCGATAAATCTTCGCGTCTGTGCACTTCAAACGCTTTTTCAATCCCCACTGCATCGTGCAAAGTGCGAATGCGCTGGAACAATAACTTCGCTTGCGGGTAAGTGCGTTTTAAATAAGCCAGCCACTGCTTGGTGCGATTGCCAATATGTCGCGGACTTTGCTGATCACTGCACCGAAACTGATCGAGCACTTCACCCACCAATTGTTCCCAGGACATAGGCAAAGCGTCAACATCGTTGCAATGAATTCGTTTTGCCAAATCGGGAGCTGATAGTGCACCACGCCCTAACATTACGTGTCCACAGTAGCTGCGGCGCATGGCATCCAGGCTATCGGGTACATTCCAAATCTCGCCATTAATGATGGTGTTGTTGCGCCGCTGATCATCCATAACGGCACGCACGTTGTCCCAATACGCAGGTGGCTTATAACCATCGAATTTGGTGCGCGCATGTATTGCCAGTTCGGAGGCGCCAGCAGCGTGCACTCCATCAACAATCTCCGCCAACGACTCACAATCGTCATAACCCAAACGTATTTTTGCGGTCACGGGAAGCTCACTAGGTACAGCGTCTCGTACGGCTTTCACTATGGTGGCAACACGTGCCGGTTCACGCAGCAAAATGGACCCTCCCATGCTGTTATTCACGGTTTTAGCCGGGCATCCAAAGTTCAGATCAATACCATGTGCACCGAGTTTGACAGCGCGTTGGGCATTAATAGCAAGCGCATGAGCATCACTGCCCAGTAGTTGCACGTATACCGGTGTGCCAACGGGTGTACAGCCACTCCCCATAAGCTCAGGACACAATCGAAAAAAAACACGCTCAGGTAGCAACACATCGGTGACTCGCACAAATTCGGTCACACAACGCGAATAGCCGCCGATACTGGTCAGGCGCGCGCGCATGGGTGCATCAATAACCCCTTCCATGGGCGCAAGAATGATCTGTTTGGTGGCAGTATTGGTCACAAGCGCTCGCATAGGATTACAATAGTACGTCGAGTCAGGCTATTTGTGCACACATGACCATCGGTTGCAGCCACCATCTTTCAGTATTGAGAGCCGATCCAGATACCCTCTGGCTCGATGCCTCAGCTACTGACATGGATATAGCAGAGATTCCCCTGCCCTTTGATGAAGCCCCGCAAGCTCGTGTGGGCGATCAATTACACGTGTTCGTGTACTCAGACACTCAGGCTAATCCGGTGGCCACAGTCCAAATGCCAGTGGCCCAACTTGGTGAATGTGCATGCTTGAAAGTGCGCTCCACCACCGAACATGGCGCATTTCTCGAATGGGGAATCGCAAAAGATCTGTTTCTACCATTTAACGAGCAGCGCCGCCCGGTACACGAAGGTTTAAAAGAGTGCGTGTTAATTTATCTGGACAATAGCGGTCGACTTGCAGCCAGCAGCCAATTGGATAAGCATCTGAGAGAAGATGATGAAGGCTTTGAAGCCTGGCAAAAAGTCTCCATACTCATTTATCAACGCACCGATCTGGGATTCAAAGCCGTGATTGAGCATCGTGCAATAGGGTTGTTGTACAAAGACGAGATATTCAGCGATATAAAAGTCGGTCAAACCACAACCGGCTACATTAAACGGCTACGGCAAGACCGCCGAATTGATCTTGCTTTGCAGCCGACCAACGATCGGTTAAAAACCGATCTCGCTGATGAGATCATCCAATATATAAAAGCCCACAATGGTGTGTCATTGATTACCGACAAAAGCCCACCGGACGACATTTATGCAACATTCGGTGTAAGCAAGAAAAACTACAAGCGTGCACTTGGTACGCTTTACAAGCAGCGTCGCATTATGATTGAAACCGATCGCGTGTTACTGGCTACCAAGGGAAACTAAAGCGCGATGGCTATTCAATGGTTTCCAGGTCACATGCACAAAGCGCGCAAAGAGATGGCCATGGTGTTACCCGACACCGATGTCATTATCGAAGTGCTCGATGCGCGTATTCCATTCAGCAGTGAAAACCCAATGCTGGAACAGTTGCGTGGGCGCAAGCCGTGCTTGAAGGTTTTAACAAAATCTGACCTGGCCGATGACACACAAACAACAATCTGGCTTGATGCCTACGAATCCAATACCACCAAATCGATTAAAATCAGCTCAAAAGACGCTCTGAGCGTCAATTCCATTCAACCACTGATTAAAACCATGGTGAAACCGTCGCAGTCGCGCGTTAATCCTTTCGTGGTAATGGTGGTTGGGATACCGAATGTAGGCAAGTCCACACTCATTAATTCACTGGTTGGGAAAACTGTGGCGAAAACGGGCAACGAGCCCGCAATCACTAAAAGACAACAACACATTGTGCTAACCGATCATTGGGTGCTGCGCGATACACCCGGTGTTCTGTGGCCAAACGTGGATAACCCGTACAGTGGTTATCGATTAGCTGCCACTGGTGCCATTCGTGATACCGCCATGGACAGCGCAGATGTGGGCACTCATCTTTTAGACTACCTGTGCGTGCACTACCCAGAGCAGTTGGTGCAACGCTACAATGCCGATCTGCCGTTGGATAGCAGTGTAGGAACACTAGAAGCCATTGGCCGCAGCCGCGGTTGTATCAGCAGTGGCGGGCTGGTTGATTTTGATCGCTCGGCACGATTGCTGCTCACAGAGTTTCGTGCCGGACAACTAGGAAAAATAACCCTGGAAACACCGGATATGAAACTAAAAGAGCTGTCCGACGTCGAAATTGCTCGTGCCGAGAAAACCGTAAAAAAAGAAGAAAAGAAAGCAGCGCGCAAGGCTGCTCGCAAAAGCCGGCATTCTCGCGGTTAACATTAGCAGCTAACGCTAACAGACGCACTCAGAGCCCTCTTACAGGCATCACATAGATCAACACTCATGACAACTGATCGAGATCGAATGCCGTACACGGTATACCTGCTGTCACTGTGTAACGCGTATATGTACGTTGGTGCATCCATGCTTATCACTGTATCGGCCTTAATAGGTTTCGATTTGGCAGCAGACAAACGACTCTCCACCCTGCCATTGGCCTTACAGTTTTTTGCGATTATGTGCACCAGCGTGCCGGCCTCAATGGTCATGGGAAAATTTGGTCGTAAAATCGGCTTTCTGCTGTCAGGTTTTATTGGTGTGATCGGCGCAAGTGTTGCACTCTGGTCAATTTTAAACAACAACTTTTACGCCTTTTGCGTAGCTACCGTATGCTTTGGTGTGTTTGCAGGATTTGCTAATTACTATCGTTTTACCGCCGCCGAAGTGGTTAACCCTGCCAGCAAAAGTTTGTCTATCTCACTGGTCATGGCAGGTGGTGTTGTCGCAGCCTTCATAGGACCCAACCTTGCCAGCTGGAGTAGCGGCATGTTCGAGGCACACAAATTTGCCGGCCCATTTGTTGTGTTAATGGGGGTATACCTTCTATCAATGTGTACCATCGCTTTAGCTGATTTACCCGTTCTAAATACGCACATTGTTGAGGGTGACTACACCATTCGACCGTTGGGCCAGCTGATCTCTCAACCGGTGTTTATTGTGGCTGTTACATGCCAAATGCTCGGCTATGGAGCGATGAACTTTGTCATGTCATCAACACCTCTGGCAATGGACGCTCACCATTACGGCATGGCCGATACTGGCACTGTTATTCAATGGCATGTGGTAGCGATGTTTGCACCTTCTTTCATTACTGGTCACCTGATTCAGCGTCTCGGCATCATTCCGGTGCTTTTGGCAGGAGCGGTGTTCGGATTTATCAGTATCGCTGTTAACCTTTTCGCAACTATCAGCGTGGCAAATTTTGTTATTGCGCTGGTGGCTTTGGGTATTAGCTGGAATTTTCTTTATGTTGGCGGCACAACCTTGTTAACCGATGCCTACAACCCGGCAGAGAAGTCCCGTGCTCAGGGTTTTAACGACCTATCGGTATTCAGCGTAGTAACCCTTACGGCCCTGACAACCGGAACTGTACATCACTTGTGGGGCTGGCAGAGCGTTAACCTGCTGGCGCTTCCTATGCTGATCATAGCCTTTCTTGCGATAATCTGGTTGTGGACAAACCGCCGATTGCTTCACACACAGCACGCCTGAACCACGACACAGCCACAAAACCGCAAGGCTCCCTCTTCCGGTAGTAGCATCTTGCGCATTAAAGCACACGCTAACTTGCGATCAGCCAGCACAGTTGTCGATACCAATTAGGTAGAGCGTGACTACAAAGAAGCCAAGTAGAGCTTCATTCAAGTTTTAAACAAAGCCATAACAACGATGTATGCGTGCTGTAAAGTACGCCGGAGAAAACCATGTGCCGGTTCAAATCAAGCGCTATTTGCGTATCCCTTGCCAGTACCCTTTGGCTTAGCGGTTGCGTTAGTGCATCCACCAAAGCTTATGAAGCGGAACTGAAGCGCACCACCATACAACGCTGGACTGCGTGCCTGGAGCGCAACGCCAATGAAAGCGACATGCCAGCAATTCAAGTGGATAAACTGATGAGTCAAGCTTGTGAAGGACACAAGCGGGATGTGCTTGCACTGTACCCACGCAACCAGGCC
>CAYTJF010000016.1:0-40828 GCA_964437945.1 uncultured Granulosicoccaceae bacterium | reverse complement strand
GCACCGCAGGCGGCCCCCTCTGAACCCGAATGTATCAAGTGGATGGACCACTAGTTGCTGGGTTCAATGATAGCGTTGAACCTGCGGCTCAAATAGCCTTACTGGATTCGAATGAGTTGGTCTCAAACGAATCTACGCCACCTATGGAATTGGACTAGATTGCTCAACTACCACTCAATTATTTGTCCCATTTTCTAATAAACGTCAAATAGAACAGAGCGAAATAAACAGAAATACCTAAAAGCCAAGGAAAAATGGATCCAACCAAAATTGGAAAGCTAGAGG
The DNA here is from genome assembly GCA_964437945.1 of uncultured Granulosicoccaceae bacterium. GTDB lineage: Bacteria > Pseudomonadota > Gammaproteobacteria > Granulosicoccales > Granulosicoccaceae > Granulosicoccus. The sequence continues at coordinate 40,543 of CAYTJF010000016.1, read as the reverse complement.
CCGCATTTATATATTTCTCCATTAGCATGGAGCCCTCTTTTTTCTCTACAAGCATCTCGCCACTTAACCGCAGTAAATTAAAGAGTACTGTTGAACCATATAAAAGCACGCCTAACTGCGCTAGTATGCCCGTGAAAAACACAAAGGCAACAACTTTAAACAAGAGGTCTGCGTTTTTAATGAAGTAGTAAAGAGCGGCAATATAAGCTGAAACTATCGTGAACGTTAACGCAATCGCCGCAACAAAAATCTCCGTAAAAGACAATAAGTGACCTACAATGTCTGCCTCGTTCATTCTAACGCTGTCCCTATTAGCTGGTTATTAGTGTTTTAAGTGATAATAATAGCAGGTCTAGTCGTAAGCGACGATTGTGGGACAGATTGATATTTATTCGAAAATTTGAGACTAAGCGTGCTTTTTAATAGGAGCAATTTTAACCACCATTGGAAATTCAATTTCAGACTGTTTTATCAGTCTGATTTGCCAGCACCGGATCATCATGCAGCGATGGATGGCACGCCATCAGCTGCATGGGCTTGCTCAGACACTCCCCGAAACGGCTTTGATCCGATTTAGTATTATTTATTGTTGACCTCGATCTAACTGGGGGTTTTATCCTGTATCTCTTCCGAAGTTAAAGAAAGGAGTATCAAGGTGCGAACGTTTTTGCTTGGAGCCACGGGTTACCTTGGGAGTGCGATTCTGTCTGAACTCTTAACACACGGACACTCGGTCCTGGCGCTAGCCCGTTCGGATTTCACAGAACAGCAGCTCATCGCAAAAGGGGTGGACGTAGTTCGTGGTGACCTCCGCCAACCAGAAGAGTGGTCTCAACATATTCATGAAGTGGATGGCGTAATACATGTAGCGGCGACCTTTACGGACGACATGGGGATTGTAGACAGGCAGCTCGTCCAAGAATTGGTAGCACAAGGCACCAAAGCCGATCGCCGTATTCGGTTTATCTACACTGGAGGTGTATGGTTGTACGGCCAAACTGGCGACACTGTTGCCACTGAGAATACACCTTTTAATCCAATAGCCAGCTTTATATGGATGGTGCAGAACAGCGCTATTGTTCTCAATTCGCCATGCTTTTCGACAAACGTCATACATCCAGGGGTGTCTTATTCTAGAAATGGGGGCGTTCTGTCGCAATTGATGCCGAAAGATGGTCGCATAGAAGTGTGGGGCGCGTTAGATACTCGATGGCCTGTAGTTCACAGAGACGACGTTGCTGTGGCGTACCGACTGGTGTTGGAAGATGATCGGGTGGGTGAGTCGTACAATGTTTGCAGCGAGCAAGGTGTGCGAGTAAGTGATATTGCGGCTGTCATCGCTAAGCAATGCGGATTGAAATCGGAGCCGCTAGTGCGGTCAGTTGCAGAACTCACAGTCGAGTATGGAGCGTGGGCAGAGGGGCCGACCCTTGATCAGCAGATGAGCAGCCAGAAAATCAGAGACTACTTTGGTTGGACACCTATGCACAAAGATATCCTCGTCGAACTGCATTGAATATCTGGTTACAACTACAGCTTGTGAAGGGCGACTTTGGATACACTTTCACACATGATCTTCAGTCAATTTACATCTATTGCCAATAATTTGATTCCCGGTTCGGAGGTCAAGGATGTGGTGCGTCTAACAGGCGGTGTGTCGGCGGATGTACATCGGCTAGATGTGGCACACACCGATGGCAAAACGACTAGCTTAGTTATACGCGCTCATCGCAATAACCATACCGGCCTTTGTGCGACCTTGGAGTACCGGTTATTAACAAGCTTGCATCGCATTGGCATACCTGTACCCATGCCGTTGTACGTAGATGTGACTCATAGCCTCGTGGCGTATCCTTACTTAGTTTTGGAATTCGTTGAAGGTACAAGCGATGTATCTGGCGAGAAGGAAGTAGCAAACATCGATATTATGGCCAATATGTTAAGGCAGATTCATAGTGTTTCAACATCCGACCTTCCACAGTTAACAGCTCGAATTGATCCGTTACCAGAAGTGTTCGACTATCTTCCCGAGGGTAGAGATTGGGACAGTCTACGCAACCATCTTTACTCCCTATCGGAGACCGTTTACACAGAGGTGCCTGTTCTATTACATGGAGACTTCTGGCCAGAAAATTTGCTTTGGGAGAACGGTAGTATCGCCGCAGTACTTGATTGGGAAGATGCTGCGTATGGTGATCCACTATCGGATGTAGCATGTTGTCGATTGGAACTGCGATACAAGTTCGGCAAGCTTCGGATGCAGCAGTTCACTCGGACTTATGCTGGACGCCAATTTCTTGATCTGGAGCGGCTAGCACTTTGGCAGGTTTATGTATCTGCTGCAGCGCAACACTATATGGGTGAGTGGGGCTTGGCGACGACGGTAGAAGCACACATGCGTAAGGAGGCACTTTCTAGCATCCGTGAAGCAGGCATTGTGTTGATGGGAGGAAAAATACCCTAGTGCGGTTCCCGTTTGTTGAATAAGATAACACTGACGCCACCACTGTTAACACTACATTGTCGGTTCTAATGCACCTGGTGTACTACATCAGAGCCTGAAACGACATTGCTGATATGTTAACTGACTATGTTCGTTTATACCGAGACTGTTGAACCGGTTCTGGCAGCCTCATGAGCTGCATCCAATACTTGAAGCGTTTTTAAGCCTTCAAGTCCACTGACCAATGGTTCTGCCTTACCATTGATGACATCGCAGAAGTGCTCGATTTGTAATACAAGCGGGTCGAGAGATTGGGTGGGTACTGTATCGTTGTAAATAGGCTCATACCAACCACGATTGCCCTTGTTGTGCCAGTGCTGCATATCCGGAATAGCTATGGACCCGTGTGTACCTCCCAGTACATAGCAAAATTGATCGGTATTGGGGTAGGCCGTGTTCTCATTGGCGGTCATCTCCCAGCTCCACGGTGCAACGATAGTGTCTGACACAGACATGGTGACAATGGCATTGTTTTTAAATCGAATGAGCAGGGCGGCGGTATCTTCAACGTTATGGTTCCGTGTGTGATTTGATTCGAGCATTTGAACGCTATCAACGTCACCGCAAAAATAGCGCATTAAATCGATATCATGAATCAGATTGGTTAACAACGGCCCTGCGCCGGGTTGTTTGCGCCAAGGTACATTGAAGTACTCGTCAGGCTTATACAACCAGCACATGGCATTTGCTGCAACCACATTACCAATGGCACCTGCATCAATTTTTGATTTTGCCGCTTGTATTAATGGATTGAATCTTCGGTGATGTCCTACCATTAAAGGAACATTTCTACTAATAGCAAGATTAACCAAGCGCTCGGCCTCGTCGAGTTTGTCAGCTATCGGTTTTTCTATCAATGCAGGAATACCCGCTTCCACCAGGGCGGTGGCATTGTCAACATGGTGCTGGGTGGGTGTTGCTACAATGACACCCTGGACTATTCCAGATTCGATCAGATCTTTAACTGATGCAAAGTAAGCGACCTTGTTTTGTTGCGCTAATTGCTCGGCTTTTTTATCCGGGTCGACGATGGCACAAAGGCAGCCAAGTGCCGCTGCGTGTTCGATGTGACGCTCACCAATTAAGCCGGCGCCCATGACGGCAATGGCTGTGTTTGATTTATTCATGGAGGATAGGCAACTGTGTTTTGCTGGAATGTACTGAAATGTTCTGGTCGGCGCTTGGAACTGTGTAGTGGTGCTAATTCGTATTGGCTGAGGTGCTGATTTGCTTGATTTTATCCTAATTAGCGTTTGAAGTAGCTCATTTTGAACAGTTCCCAATTGACAGGTTACGCGAATATTGTAACGATGGGGAAATAAGGCAGCGCAGGACCGAATGCCCGCAAAGCTGCCACGAAATAGATTGCCGGATCATCAATACATGCCAGTGGAACAACACAGCAAAAAAGTACCAGAGAAAGTATCAAAGATTGAACCAAGCAAGATGACTGGTGACGAGTTCGTGAATGCTTTTGGATCACTTTATGAACATTCTCCCTGGGTCGCCAGTCGCACTTATGATTCTGGCGTAAGCAAGCACTGCGATAACCTGGACGGTCTTGCTCAAGCGTTGAGCTTCACACTTGATAATGCAACCCACGAAGAAAAGCTTGCGCTTATCCGAGCGCATCCTGACTTGGCTGGCAAGGCCGCCACCGCTGGAACGCTCACCAGCGAGTCCAGCGATGAACAATCCAGCGCAGGTCTTGATCAATGCAGTCATGATGAGCTGAAGCGATTTCACAGTTTGAATGATGCTTACAAAGTCAAGTTCGAATTTCCTTTTATCATGGCAGTAAAGAACAGCAACCGGCATCTCATCATTGCAGCCTTCGAACAAAGAATAAACAATAGTCAGGCGGGTGAGTTTGCCACCGCCATCAATGAAATAAACAAGATAGCGCGCTTGCGCTTGAAACCGTTCTTCACTAGCGAGTAGCTGATTCCAATGCGTAACTATATTATCGCCGCTGGTATTGCTACAGCGTCAGTAGCTGTTGCACTGGCGTTTGGGGCGATCATGCTGCTCACATTGGGCGCGAACCCTGTCACGGGTTATCAAACCATGTTCAGCGCTGCCTTTGGCTCAGCAGAAGGATTGTCGGCTACAGCTGTAAAGGCCATTCCGTTGATGTTGGTGGGAGTTGGCATTTGTATAGCGTTTCGAGCGAACGTTATCAATATCGGTGGTGAGGGCCAGATGGTTATGGGTGGCTTGTTTGCAACAACAACAGCGCTCGCCATGCCTGGTGCACCTTCATTTGTCCTGTTACCTGTCATTCTGCTTACCGGCATGATTGGTGGTGCGTGCTGGGGGGCGATACCAGGCGCGCTTAAGGCACACTTTAATGTCAGTGAAATTCTCAGCACCATCATGCTCAATATAGTAGCGGTGCAGTTTATGAATTTTCTACTGCGTGGCCCACTGATCGATCCGGGTGAAATTGAACGCGGCACTCGCATTCCACAAACAGCCAGATTGCCTGAAGCCGCTGACCTACCCATGCTCAGTGAGAGCCTTAACTTACACTCTGGCATTCTGATTGCCCTTATAGCGGCCATACTTGCCTATGTGCTGCTATGGCGAACTGGCATAGGGTTTCGCCTTCGCTCTGTAGGGCTAAACCCAGCGGCGGCTCGTTATGCAGGCATGCCGGTGAAACGCAATATCATCATCGCGATGACATTAAGCGGCGCTATGTCAGGATTGGCGGGGGCGATTCTGGTATTCGGCAGTGAGTCACATCGAATGGTTACCGATGGCTCTTCTGTGGGTTTTACTGGTAGCGCTGGATTCAACGGCATAGTTGTAGCCTTGTTCGGTGCTTTGCATCCGCTGTGGACAATACCTTCTTCATTTTTATTTGGCGGCATGCTGGTTGGTGCGAATTCTTTGCAACGTGTTGCGCAAGTGCCTTCTGCATTGGTCATCGCCCTGAACGGTTTAATCGTTGTTTTTGTCGTCAGTACCGAATGGCATCGTAAACGGTTACAGAACAGACCGCCGAAATCGAGCAAGGAGCAGGGTCGTCAGGATGAAATGGATGGCGCACCAACATGAGTGACTTAATCACTACCAGTGTAATCATTGCAACAATTGCCAGTGGCATCCGGTTAGCCACACCTTTTTTATTAGCTTCACTTGGTGAGGCGATTGGTCAACGTAGCGGCGTATTGAACTTAGGCGTTGATGGTGTGATGTTGCTCGGTGCTTTCACATCTTACTACGTGATACTGCAAACCGAGAATATCTGGCTTGGGGTTCTTGCTGGAATATTAACCGGACTGGTAATCGGGGTTTTTTATGCCGTAGTTACCGTGCCATTGCGCGCTGAGCAGGGTGTTAGTGGAATAGGTATTTACTTGTTTGGCTTGGGAATGAGTGATTTGCTTTTCCAGAAGTTGGTCGGTACACCTTTACCTATCGATCAGTTCGACGAGTGGCATGTGCCGGTGCTAGCCGAGGTTCCGGTTATAGGTGAAATGTTTTTTCAACACACGCCAATGGTGTATATCGCTTTTTTACTCGTACCCGTGGTTGCATTCATTATCAACCGGACAACGTTTGGATTGAGTGTCAGAGCTGTTGGTGAAAGCCCTGAATCGGCTGACAGTTTAGGCGTCAGTGTACCCAAAGTGCGATTCACCACTATTATGGCTGGTAACGCCTTAGCCGGGCTTGCAGGTGCAGCGCTCGCGATAGAGCTTGGCATTTTTCAACAAAATTTAACCAATGCAATGGGCTTTATTGCAATTGCGCTGGTGTATTTTGGGGCATGGCGAGCACCTGGTGTCATGGCTGGTTCGTTATTGTTTGGTATGGTTGGCGCCATTGTCCTGCAGGCAAAAACGCTTGGTCTGATTCCACGAAGTGCCTCCGATATTGCAGCCATGGCACCTGCGGTAATTACTATTCTTGTGCTGGTGCTTGTAGCCAACAGATTCAGACAACCTTCAGCACTTACCAAGCCGTATGTTAGAGGCGATTAAATTTTTGAAACTGTTCTCGGCGATTGTACTGGGAGCTTTAGATCATCCGCACCAACAAGAAGAGAGATTAACCAATGAAAAGTAAAATGTTTAAACAACTGGCTATCGTTGCCAGTTTGGGCATGGCAGCGCCGAGCTACGCTGAAGGTATGAAAGTCGCCATTGTTGCGCCCAGCGCCAGTAACGATCTGGCATTCACACAGAGCATTGTAGACGCGGTAAATGTGCTCAAAGAAGAGTATGAGCTGGAAGTTGCGATAACCGATGGTACATTTGTTGTAGACGATGCAGCAGCGGCCATTCGCGATTACGCAAAAAATGGCTACGATCTTGTTATCGCACACGGTTCTCAATATGGTGGCTCATTAAAAGAGATTGCGCCTGACTTTCCCGATACGGCTTTTACATGGGGCACATCAGCCGATACTTTCGGTCTGCCTAACGTAAGCTCTTATGAAGCCATGTCAAACGAAGGCGGCTATGTCATGGGTGTTATGGCTGGTGCAATGACAAAAAGCAACGTTATCGGTGTGGTGGGTCCCATTGAAGTGGGTGACGCAAAGCTCTACGTTGATGGTTTTGTTGAGGGTGCGAAAGCGAACAATAGCGAAGTACAAGTTAATGTAAATTACATAGGTTCATTTGGCGATGTGGCGCTGTCTGCGGAAGCTGGAAAGGCTCATATTGCCAATGGTGCTGATGTTATGTCAGGAACTGCCCAAATGGTTGTCGGTGCAATAGGCGCTGCACGAAGTGAAAACGTCGCCTGGTTCGGAACGCAAGCCAATCAAACCAAACTGGGTAAAAAGGTGGTTGTAGCTTCGCAGGTATACAAGTGGGAAGTGGTATTGCGCACCATTTTTGATAACGCAAAAGCGGGTAAGCTTGGCGGTGACAATCATGAAATCACGCTGGCTAATGGTGGGTTGGTGATTGAGTTTAATGATGACTACGATCTGGCCCCAGATGCTCGAGCCGCTGGTGAGGCTGCTGTTGCTGGTATCATTGATGGCAGCATCGAGCTAACTCAGTAATCTTTTATCTATCGACATTGGTAATATCACAGCATGAGTACAGCTAGCCCGGTTGCGCAGACAGATACGTCTCCGATGCTCGAGATGCGCGGTATTACCAAACGCTTTCCCGGGGTGATCGCGAATGACAATGTGACATTCGACGTTCATCCCGGAGAAGTTCATACGCTGCTTGGTGAGAACGGCGCTGGAAAAAGCACACTAATGAAAATCCTCTATGGCTTATATCAGCCAGATGAGGGCTCAGTTTTTCTCAACGGCGAACGTGTTCAGCTTCAATCACCTTCAGATGCAATTGCTCATCAAATAGGTATGATTCATCAGCACTTTATGCTGGTGTCATCACTCACTGTTGCTGAAAATGTAGCTTTGGGACTACGCTCAAGCCGAGGACCAATAACGGACTTAAAGCAAGTATCCAAAAAAATCAGAGCCTTGTCTGACCGGTATGGTTTACAGGTAGACCCCGAGTCCACTATCTGGCAATTGGCTGTTGGCGAGCGTCAACGAGTTGAAATTATTAAAGCGCTGTATAGGGATGTCCAATTGTTGGTGTTGGATGAACCTACTGCTGTACTGACCCCACAAGAAGTAGACGATTTCTTTGTCATTCTAAGAGAAATGACGAACGATGGTCGTGGCCTTATCTTTATATCGCACAAAATGAATGAAGTCATGCAACTCAGCGACCGAATTTCAGTACTTCGCTCAGGCAAGCTGGTGGGCACCACAAGTCCTGCACAAACAACCAGACAAGACCTTGCACAAATGATGGTAGGCCGTGAAGTGTTATCAAATCGCGCTGAGCGACCGGTGGCACAGTCCAAAGTTGCGTTACGCATCGAGCGCTTACAAGTTGGTGGTGATCGTGGTGTGGATGCTTTGGTGGACTTCAGTCTGGAAGTTCGAGCAGGTGAAATTCTGGGCGTGGCCGGCGTGTCAGGTAACGGGCAGCGGGAGTTGGCAGAAGCCATTACCGGACTACGACCAATTAAGAACGGTGCGATAAGTTTACAAGACAAACCCATAACAGGATTTAACCCGAAAGCGGTTCGAGATGTGGGCATAGCCTTTGTTCCAGAAGAGCGCATGCGTGATGGCGCCATTGGTGACTTTTCAGTCGCTGATAATCTTGTGCTGCACAATCATCACAGTGCCAAGTTTAGTCACGCAGGGTTTCTTAACTTCAAGGCTATTCGTGCTCATTGCGAAAAATTGGTTGAGGATTTTCAAGTCAAGACACCTACCATCGATACACCTGCAAAAAATTTGTCGGGTGGGAACATTCAAAAGTTTATCATTGCACGAGAACTCGACTCTGAGCCTGGTGTTTTGATTGCAGCTCAGCCCACTCGCGGTGTTGATATTGGTGCCGCCGAGTATATTCACTCACGCCTGCTTGCCGCTAGAAATACGGGCACTGCTATTATGGTTATCTCAGAAGATCTCGATGAAGTCATGTTGCTTGCAGACAGAATTGCGGTCATATGCCAGGGGCGTATGATGGGGGTTGTCGACCGTGCCGATGCCAGTCGTGAAAAGCTGGGTCTGATGATGGCAGGCGTTGAAACCAGTGAGTGATATTTCACTGGTAGCATTAATCAATGTTCAAAAATTTTGGACTAATTCGTTCTACTGAGTGAGTTTTTCTAAACGGCGTTCTCTCTCATGAATGCAAAAGTACTTATGTTTCAGGGCACAGGCTCCGATGTGGGGAAGTCGACTCTTGTTGCTGGTTTGTGTCGGGTAGCAAAACGCCGGGGATTGTCAGTGGCGCCTTTTAAATCCCAAAACATGTCGAATAATGCTGCGGCTTGCGTCGATGGTGGCGAAATAGGGCGCGCTCAGGCACTGCAAGCCAGGGCATGCGGATTAGCCCCACATATCGACTTTAACCCGGTGCTGTTAAAGCCGCAAAGTGATCAGACCGCTCAAGTGGTTGTGCACGGCCAGGTATTGAAAACATCAACTGCACGCAATTATATGGCTGAGCAACGTGCCCAACTAAAAAAGGCTGTGCTGGAAAGCTTCGCAAGACTTAAGCGTCAATACGACTTGATTTTAGTAGAAGGTGCAGGTAGTCCGGCAGAAATAAATTTGCGTGAAAACGATATTGCCAATATGGGATTCGCAACAGCTGTTGGTGCACCAGTTTGTTTAGTTGGAGACATCGACCGAGGTGGTGTTATCGCGGCGATTGCAGGCACGCAGAAAGTACTTAGTGAAGAAGATGCCGGTATGATAAAAAGTTTTGTCATTAATCGGTTTCGTGGTGATCCCACTTTGTTCGACGATGGTGTAACTGCAATTGAAAGTATCACTGGATGGCCTTGCTACGGTGTGGTTCCATGGTTACCAAGTGCTCTGCGGTTGCCGCAAGAAGATGCGGTCGTGCTGGATAGCTGGTCTGCAAAAGGTGCTAACAAAGAAAATAGTGGCGTTGTTATCGCCGTTCCACTCTTGTCACGAATCGCTAATTTCGATGATCTTGATCCGCTGCGTGCTGAACCCAATGTTACCGTGGTCTTTGTGCCTCCAGGCTCCGCTATCCCGTTAGATGCTGATGCTGTGGTTATTCCGGGCACAAAGTCAACTGTAGGCGATATGCGGTTTTTAGTAGAGCAGGGCTGGGACCACGATATCATCGCTATAGCAAGACGTGGTGCAAGAGTGCTCGGCGTATGCGGTGGATATCAATTACTCGGCACCCATATTAACGACCCGTATGGCGTTGATGGTGGCACAAGCTCGATAGCCGGTATTGGGTTGCTTGATGTAGAAACGCATATGGCGAATAAAAAGAATACACAGCCGGTCGCAGGACGGTGTGAACGAAGCAACTTAAGCATAAACGGATATGAGATTCACATGGGAAAAACATCGGGCATTGATTCGACTCGGCCTATGTTCAAACTTGGTGAAGAATCAGATGGTGCGATTAGCCGCGATGGTAGAATTGAAGGGACTTACGTACACGGTGTATTCAGTAGTGATGCGTACCGAAGCTGGTGGCTTGAATCGCTAAAGCCTGGATTGGCTAGCAAACTGCAATATGAGGCGTCTGTTGAACAGGAATTGGATACGCTTGCCGATGGCCTGAATGAGGCGCTTGATGTTGATGCACTGCTCAAACAAGCAGCGCATTGCGCAATCAAGTAAGACATACTAACCGAATATTACGCGTCATCCCTGACGCGTAAACTATTCAGATCTACTGCTTCTGCCAGGCCTTGATGTAGTCGATTTCCAGAACCTTCGGTAATGATGCCGGGTCCGGTTCACCAATCCAAATGCTGCCAACAACTAATTGAGCGATGATATTCATGGGCTCATCGGATATTCGCACTCCGGTTAACCGACGAACTTCAATTCCATCGATGTACCAAACAACCAGGCCAGGCTCCCATAGAACGCTGTAGGTACGAAATTCTGAACTCAGATCGAAGCCCATCACCGATTCCATAGTTGGTGTTGAGTGTCGTTCTCCATCAGCACTGCGGGCACGGTTGCTGTCATGGTAGTGATAAGTTTGATAGGCCTTGTCAGGACGGTCACCAATGTATTCAATGATGTCGATCTCTGGTTTGTTCTTGAAAAAGTCCTGGTTAAACAAGTAGAAAGTCGACAGGAAACCCGCACCACTGGTGAGCTTGGCGTTCATCTCGACATAGCCATAGGTCATTTGGAATTTATCTTTGGTTGAAATGACGCCAGAGAGATAGGGTTGGTTATTTGCAGCTGCAAGTAGTTCAGGTGGTGTGACTGTGCCAGTGATCTGCAAACTGCTACCGGTAAACACAAACGGGTTGGCATCTATAGGGTCACTTCCAAACAGATTGACAAAGTACTGTCGCTCACCATTGATGATGGTGTCTTCTCCCCAGGGTAGCGAGGTTTTCCATACTTCTCTGTCTAAGCTATCGCCGTCAAACTCTTCGTTCAGTACTAGAGAATAGGCGGACAGATCGGGGCCACCGGATTGTCTTTGGGCGAGCTGAAACCTTACTGGTGCTGATAGTGCCGATTTCATTCCTTCGTTATCAATTGCAGCAACCTGGTATTCGTAACTGCTACCGGGAACAATTGGATTCGCGCCGCAGTGAGTGAACCGTGTGTAGTTACAATCGATGTAGGAGGTGGAAATCCAGTTACGGTAACTGTGCTCGAACGTATTGTCGTGCTCAATTGTGTACACAAGCGTACCATCGCGATAGATTTCGTAACTCTCTACTGACTGATCATCGGTAGAGGGTTTCCAGCTAAATTCCAGATAGTCTTCACCGCTCATCAGTAAGGTCAAACCCTCAGGTACTGATGGTGGTCCGGCGGGCCGCGAGTCGTCTCTTATAAAAGGACCAGCAATAGATGCTGATTCTGTTTCCGTTGGGCTGTCATCATCATTTCCCGATAGGTCACTGCCAGTGACGCTGGGTTGAGCAACTATGCTCGGGCTGCCTGGGCCTGGATTGTTGACCGGTTGTTCTGGAACTTCAGTTATTGGCTGTTCCTGAGTTGGTGTGTCTGTACCGGGGTTATCTGTTGTTGGTGTTGCCGGGTCTGGATTAACTGCAACAGGGTTATCCGTGGCTGGCGTGATCGGATCTGGTGTTACTGGATCTGGTGTGATGCCGTCCGGGTTTCCTGTTCCGGCGGTGACGTTATCGACTGGTTCTGGGTTATCGGTGACACTGGTCGTATCCCCGACCGGCTGCGTTGTGGTGGTACCGGAAGTATTTGGTACAGACCCATTATCAGCTGTTAAATCGGCCGGTTGGGCAGCCGCGTCCTGGTCACTGGGTGTGCTTGCCGTAGTACTACCGGTAGCAACAGGGTCGTCGGAATTAGAGTCAACGCAGGCAACCAGTGAGGTTGTTAATATAAGCAACGACAGGCAACGTACTGTGCTTTGCAGTCTGGAAGTCATCATCATGATCATGGCTAATTAGAGTTCAACGGGTAGTGGTAGTGTCAGTTGGTGGTGTTACGCTGTCAATATTCGGGTATTGCAGCACAGCAATTATGCAGCGTTTAGATGTGGATTGTTTGTTAATTTTACCGTCGACAATCGCATATGAGCGCCTAATATAGGTCAGATGTGCGTTGGTTCACTGAGTGTGGGAATTGGCGCAGCATGAAGTGGTATGTACTCCACACAACAAGCTGTTAATTTGCCAGCGAAAAGCTGTTTAACGCTCTCATTGGTTGAGGATCAACAACTTTTCACGATGTTCGCCTCGGGTGGTTGGCGTAAATGCGAATTAATACGTTTTGCCCCGGTGCCACTGCAGCAGTCTGAATTGGGTTCTGTTTATTTGCGTGCAGGTTGGATATACACAGCTACGATTTACGCAGCTTATGCATTGCTTAGATGAGTTGTTTTACAAGCCGTTCCAGCATCAACTCGCACTGCTGCAACTGTTGCACTTCAATGTATTCGTCGGGTTTATGTCCTTGCTCCATTGATCCTGGTCCGCACACCACCGTAGGTACACCCAGCTTTTGTGAAAATAGCCCACCTTCGGTTCCGAAAGCAACAAAGCTGGTTTTGTTTGTGTCCAGTAGCGATTGAACAAATCGCACCACTTCGCTATCTATCGGCGTATCGAGCGCGGGATAGGCATTCAGGATGTCGAACTTGATTTCAGTAGCAGGGAAACGATTGCGTTGCCTTTGAATCAGTTGATCAGATTGGTGTTTTATTCTATCGAGAATCGATAGTGGGTTGTCAGTGGCTGGGTGCCGTATTTCAAAATTGACTGTGCACAGGTTTGGCACAATATTCAATGCTTGTCCGGCATGTATGCGACCAACGTGAACGGTAGTATAGGGGATGTGTGGGTCATCTGACTGACCGGATACTGCAGCAATATCTGCTTGAGTATCTCGCAGTATGTCAACCAGATCGCATGCCAGATGGATGGCGTTTAGATAGTTTGGCGCCATCGCAGAGTGCCCCTCTGTGCCAGTGCAATAAGCGATGATCGCTGTTTTGCCTTTGTGTTTGGTGGCAACTTGTAATTGCGTCGGCTCACCGACAATGCACATGGCAGGTTTGTTCGGGGCCTTGCTCAACATTTCTATAAGTGAATGAACGCCAACACAACCTATCTCCTCATCATAAGAAAAAGCCAGATGTAATGGTGTGGTCAAGGCATGCTTTTGAGCGCCGATGGCGGTTGCAATAGCACAGGCAATAAAGCCTTTCATGTCAGTGGTGCCGCGCCCGTAAAAACGATCGTTCTGTCTGGTCAGGCTGAAAGCCGGGACGGTCCAATCCTGCCCATCGATTGGTACCACATCGGTATGACCTGAGAGCATAACGCCACCTGTTTTTAACGGGCCCACAGAGGCGTAAAGATTGGCTTTTGTTTTATCTTCGTTCTCGAGCAAAATTGACTCGATACCATTCTGCTTTAAAAGATCAGCTATGTAGTTGATCAATGCAAGGTTTGAATGTCGACTGGTGGTGTCAAAGGAAATTAATTTTTCCAAAATGGCTTCAGTAGACACGCTATTAACATCAGTAGACATGGTCTGAACCTGTAATCATAAATTTGTTAATTGTGTATTCAGGCAATTGGTCAGCCATAAGCTCTCCTGATTAACCAGCGCATTAATTACCCGAACTGCCTTCTGTTCTTTAGCCATTGATCTGGTAACAGGTGTTCTGGATTTTTCATGTTGGCTTGTTGGTGGATACTGTGCCGTTGGCTAATATCGTAGACGTATGAATGATCGTTTTATCGTATAGTCTAGACGATATTGTCTTGGCTATTGTAAATACTACAGGCCCGGATGCCATTGCTAAAAACATAACCCGAGGAAATTACCCATGCTAATTGGAATCGATGCTCGAATGCCGCCACAATTGCTGAGTTGTCTGGCGCATATGGGTCATGGTGATGAAATAGTTGTGGCGGACTCAAATTATCCTGCTGAAACAACAGCCTGTCACTGTGTTGAGAAATCAGTCATTCAATTATCTGGGCTAAGTGCACCGGACGCCATTGGCTTGATATGCAGCGTAATGCCGTTGGATTACTTTACAGACTATGCGGTGCTAAGGATGGAGGTTGACAATAAACCAGATGAAATGACAGAAGCACATTTAGCTGCCTGGGACATTTTGGATAAAGTGAAGCCTGTTGAAGCCAATTTAGCGAGCATAGAGAGGCAATCATTTTATCAGCAGGCCAGAAAAGCATTTGCCGTTGTTCAATCTACAGAAGTTCGGCCGTTTGGTTGCTTCATTTTACGTAAAGGGGTTGTTTTCTAACCATCTTTCAGGCAGTTGCAACCGTTGATTGCTGGTGTTAAAATTTGCATACGTATGCAATTCGCGTGTGTGCGTATTGCTTAGCACCAACAACGGTGTTTATTTTTAGTATGTTGTTTGCTTGTTACTCCACACTAGGTAGACCCGTTTATTCAATAAACATAATTTCAGACGGTAGATTGTTTCAGTTGGAGAATTGGAGGAAAAATGAATAGAGTTTTAAAAGCAGCATTTATTGCTGCCGGTGTTATGTCACAATCGGTCGTGGCTTATGCTGCGTGTGACATCACCAGTGGTCGAGTTAATATTATTGGCAATGAATTTCCGGCCATACAAACTGTTGGTGCTGGCGCCGAGAGCTGTGCTGGTGATGGTGTTGAAATAACAACCAACCTAACCAAAGAACACAAAGATCTTCAAGTTCCGGGCCTGTCTGGCGAAACGGCCGAATACACGGTGGCCATTGTTGCTAACTCATCGATCGTACCACTCATGAATGAAGGCCTTATTCGCCCGTTGGACGACTTGATTGCTAAGCATGGTGGCAACTTCAATGACAAACAAAAGATATCGATTGGCGGTAACACTATGGCCATCGGTTTTATGGCGAATGCACAACATCTGGTTTATAGAAAAGACATTCTTGAGCAAGCTGGTATTGAACCGCCAAAAACGTACGAAGAAGTATTAGAAGCCTCGAAAATTATCAAAGAAAAGGATCTGATGAAGTACCCGTTTGGTGCAGCATATGCAGCAGGATGGGGCATTGCACAGGAGTTCAACAACATGTTTCTTGGCATGGGTGGCTCGTTTTTCAAAGACGATACAGCAATGCCGAACATCAACAACGAAATGGGTATTGCCACGCTTAATGTAATGAAAGAGCTGACCGACCATATGAATCCTGATTTCCTTACCTTGAATAACAATGAAATCAATGCTGAGTGGAAGGCTGGTAACGTTGCCATGATGCAAATGTGGGGTTCGCGCGCCGGACCGTTGTTAGATGGTGAAGAGAGCGCTCCTGGCGTTGCCGATAACACAGTACTTGCGTATCCATTGACCGTTGGTGGTGGCTCCATCCCGGCAACCACACTTTGGTGGGATGGCTGGACCATTGCAGCGAACATTTCTGATGAAGATGCTGAAGCGTCTTATCTGGCTATGGTGAACGCCATTGATCCAAGCATAATGAACGAAGAAGTGGCCACTCAAGCTGTTTGGATGATCGATGGTTATGAACCTACTCCGGCTTCTGCGGGAGTGTTTGCAACTATCGAAGCTGGTGCACAGCCGTATCCGATGATTCCTTATGAGTCTCTGCTGCATACAGCATTGGGTGACGAGCTACCGGATTTCTTCTCAGGAAAAGAATCAGCTGAGAAAACGTTGGCTGATGTCGAGGCTGCTTACGAAACGGCTGCTAAAGAAAAAGGCTTTTTATAATTTTCTTATAAGCTTTGTGTAAGTCAAACTTACCGCAGGGGTGTCGCTCCGATTCCCCAGCGGTTGACTGACTCTGTCTATGCTTCTCACATTCGTTGAATAGCGTTGAAACACCGTACCTTTTTCTGGTTTTTTCTTCCAACAGCGCTCGCCATGCTGTTGTTTATATTTCTGCCGATTATCTCGGTAGTAACCCAATCGTTGTATATCGATCATGAGCAAGTATTTGTAGAGGTTGAGAATTGCGACTTTTTTGGCTGTAAAAAAGCCACCATGGTCGATGCTGAGGCTACTGCTCAGCTAAAAGAGGAAAAACCGCTAGGGCGGTTTGTAGGTCTTGGTAATTACTTTAACCGGGCCCATTTGGCTTCATCCGAAATTGCAACTGCCTGGCGTACTACCGATTCGTTTTCAGACTTCTACGATGCGGTGTATAACTTGCCCCTGTATCGTGCAATCATTTTTACGCTTACCTATACATTTGTAGTTACACCGCTATTGATCATTCTTGGATTTCTGATTGCCATTGCAGTCAATTCATTGCACCAGAGATTAAAAGGTCTGGTTATTTTCTTTTCATTGCTGCCCATGATCGTCACGCCACTTGTTGGGTCGTTGATTCTATTTTGGATGATAGATTCGCGGGGCATACTTGGTAGCAGTTTGCAGGTATTATTCAACGACCCTGATCTGTCACTTAAGGCGTCTACGCCGCTTACCTGGATTATGTTGATGGTGTATGGCGTGTGGCACTCAGCCCCGTTCGCATTCGTCGTCTTCTATGCAGGTTTACAAACCCTACCGCAAGATACGCTAGAATCAGCAATGATTGATGGCGCTAGTCGATGGGAGCGGATACGCTATGTGGTTATTCCGCATTTAACACCGTTGGTGACATTTGTTGCGCTTATTCAATTAATGGATAATTTCCGAGTATTTGAACCTATTGTAGGATTCAATGCCTCTGCACACGCAACATCCCTTTCGTCCATTATATTTACCGATCTTGGGGGTGAATCTCGACTACTTTCGTCTGCGTCAACCACGTCTGTGTTAACGATAATTGGCGTCGTCATTCTTCTCTCACCGGTGCTGTACAGAACCTGGCATGACTGGGAAAGGAAAGTTTAATATGACTTCATCCATTGTCCAGAACCGGTCCTTTAGCTTACGATTTATATCCAGTGTATTCATTGCTTTTTGGTTGCTGATAGCTGCGTTTCCGTTTTTCTGGACGCTGTGGGGTTCTTTTAAAGTGGAGCTGGATTTTTTCTCCAAAGAGAACTGGATGAATGCGATCACTGGTATTCGTACCATCCGTGAATACGGTGACGCATTTACCAGCGCCGGATACGAAGGTGCCTGGATTCAGGAAGACTTTTGGAAAGCGGTAATCAATACCGCATTAGTGTGTCTGTTTGTTGTATGCACATCGCTAACCATAGGTACGCTGGGCGCTTACGCATTATCCCGTTCGGGCTTTCGTTATGCATTCTGGCTGTTGATCCTGGCGTTGGTGTTTCGTGCGATGCCACCAATTACGCTGGTTGCAGGCTATCTTCTGCCATTTTTTGAGTGGGGTTTGTGGGGCAAGCTATCGACTACGATTATCGTATTGGTTGCCATAAACCAACCTTTTACATTGTGGATGCTGCATTCATTTTTTCAAAAAATTCCGAGAGAATTGGATGAAAGTGCCATGGTTGACGGGTGTACACCGTTCAAAGCGTTCCGCTACGTAATTTTGCCGGTCATGTGGCCAGGCGTTATCACCACCGGACTCTTTTCATTCTTATTGGCTTACAACGACTTTGCGGTAACCGCCATGTTGCTGTCAAAAGAAAATCAAACCATGATTCCTAAAATTGCTGGCTTTATGGGCACCACGCAAACCGAAGGGAATGTCATGTTCGCCGTAGCGGCGGTAGTTTCAGCCGTGGTACCACTGTTTATTCTAGTGATGTTTTTTCAACGACAAATTGTTAGCGGCTTGACCGCTGGTGCGGTAAAAGGTTAAGTGCGATGGCCAGTATTAGTTTAAAAAATGTCAGCAAGCGTTGGGGTAGCTTTGTTGGTGTTCATGAATTCAATCTGGACATTGCAGATAAAGAGTTTCTGGTTTTACTCGGCCCATCTGGTTGCGGTAAGACCACAACCATGCGAATGATTGCCGGATTAGAGACCGCCACCTCTGGTGAAATCTGGATAGGGGATCGCATGGTTAATAAGCTCGAACCCAAAGATCGAGACATTGCTATGGTATTCCAGAGCTACGGCTTGTATCCCAATATGACTGTTTGGGAAAACATACGTTTTCCGCTGAAAGTGCGCAAGACTAATCCAGCAACACATCAGGAGCGTGTACAGCGTGCTGTTGATATGGTGGAGTTAAATGAGTTTACCCATCGTCGACCGGCAGAGTTGTCAGGGGGACAGAGACAGCGTGTGGCTTTGGCGCGTGCCATTGTGCGTGAACCTACTGTGTTTCTTATGGACGAGCCATTGTCGAATCTTGATGCCAAGTTGCGTGTCTCAACGCGTGCTCAAATCAAGAATTTGCAAAACACACTTGCAACAACAACGATATACGTAACACACGATCAGATAGAAGCAATGACATTGGCTGACCGAGTGGTGGTGATGAATCAGGGGGTTGTTCAGCAAGTTGGTACACCAGTAGAAATTTATGATAAGCCGCAAAATACTTTTGTTGCTGCGTTTATTGGTTCACCTGCAATGAATTTGCTTGATGGAGAGATACAGAACGGTAGCTTTACCAGTGATGGTGTTCGTATCGATGGGTTAAATACAGCTCATAGTGGAAAAGTAACGCTTGGCTTTAGAGCCGAAGATGCCAGTGTCGCTGATGTGCACGCAAACGCGGCAATACAGTCGCCAGTGTACTCAATGGAGTTGTTGGGCGAGGCAACGATGGTAACTATGCGTGTGGCTGGAGCACTGGTATCGGTTAAAGCCGCCAAGGACTACCGCATAGCCATCGGAGAACAAGCAGGTATAACAGTACCTGCCTCTATTTGTCAGCTGTTTAACAGTGAATCGGGGATAAGAATCGAGGATACCAGCAATGTCTGAGCTAAGTGCAGATGAGCATCAGGAGAAGTCCAAAGAAACGCTACGCGTTATAAAAGAGATGGAAGCCGCACTGGGTGAAAACTCTAATGATATGTCTAAACATTTCCATGAAAACTTTCGGTGGATGGGTAATTACGGCTGTGGTACAAAACAGAACCTCCAGCAGTTCCGTAATAATTGGCAATTACCGCTAAGAGCCGCATTCACGAAGCGAACCTATATAACAGAGAAATTTCTGGTCGATGGTGAATGGGCATCGTGCTTTGGGCATATTGAAGCAACTCACAGCGGTGAATTTATGGGGATAGCTGCCACCGGTAAGCGCATAAAAATAGCTTATATGGATTTCTGGGAAGTGAGTGACGGCCGTATTAAAGATAACTGGGTGTCGGTGGACTATGCGTCGGTGCTGGCACAGCTCGGTGTTGATGTGTTTAACGGTGAAGGTTGGGAAGCATTTGATAAGGGTGAAAAAGTGCCGAATCACCCTGGTGCATTCGGAGAAGGAGCATGATCAAGTATTTGAAAAAGGGGTTGCCCGAGGCTGAACGAGCGGTAGAAAAAAGTAATGTAAAAGACATCGTCGCACGGTCACTTGAACAAATAGAAGCTAAAGGTGATGCGGCTGTTAAAGAAATGTCGCAGAAATTCGATCAGTACTCACCAAGCAGTTTTCGCTTAAGCGAAGCTGATATCGAAGCACTAATGGCAAAGTTAACCGTTCAGGAAATGGCCGATGTTAAATTTGCGCAGGATCAGGTACGAAGCTTTGCACAAGCGCAACGAGCTTCCATGCAAGACATCGAAATAGAAACGTTGCCAGGTGTGATACTGGGACATAAAAATATTCCAGTACAATCGGTCGGATGTTATGTGCCTGGAGGTAAGTTTCCCATGGTGGCTTCAGCACATATGTCGGTAGCCACTGCAAGCGTTGCGGGTGTGCCTCGTATTGTGGCTATGACACCACCGTTTAACGGCGAACCCAATCCTGCGGTTATAGCGGCAATGCACATGGGCGGCGCACATGAAATTTATGTGCTCGGAGGTATTCAAGCCGTCGGTGCTATGGCTATTGGAACAGAAACGATTGAACCTGTGCATATGCTGGTTGGGCCGGGTAATGCATTTGTAGCGGAAGCCAAGCGACAATTATATGGTCGAGTGGGAATCGATTTGTTTGCAGGTCCTACCGAAACCCTGGTCATTGCAGATACAACGGTAGACGCAGAAATTTGTGCCACCGATTTACTCGGACAGGCTGAACATGGTTATAACTCACCAGCAGTGTTAATCACTAATTCAGAGCAACTGGCGACCGATACATTGCAGGAAATTGACCGACTGTTGGATGTGTTGCCGACCGCTGATACGGCCGGTGTAAGTTGGAGGGACTATGGTGAAGTCATCGTGTGCGACACCTACGAAGAGATGCTCGATACTGCCAACGATATTGCCTTTGAACACGTGCAGGTGATGACTGATCGTGATGATTGGTTTCTGGATAACATGCATTCATACGGTGCATTGTTTCTCGGAGCGCGGACTAACGTGGCAAATGGCGATAAGGTTATCGGCACAAATCATACCTTGCCTACAGAGAAAGCCGGTCGCTACACGGGTGGTTTGTGGGTAGGCAAATTTTTAAAAACACATTCCTATCAAAAAGTCATGACCGACGCAGCCGCTGTGCATATCGGCGAGGTTGGTTCACGATTGTGTATTCTAGAAGGCTTTGTAGGACACGCAGAGCAGTGCAATGTGCGTGTCAGGCGTTACGGTGGCAGAAACGTGCCATACGGTGAAGCTGCCCAGCCGTTGTCATCAACAGATACTTAAGATACTTACTATACTAAAGAGTTTAGCCATGCAACTTCCCAGCACGCCTTCATTCCGGCTCGACGGAAAACGCGCTTTGGTCACTGGCGCATCATCAGGTATTGGTCTTGGTGCCGCTGCGGCATTAGCGGAAGCTGGCGCTCATGTGTTACTGGCCGCCAGATCAGCGGATACCTTGTCAGAGTGTGTAGATAGCATGCTTGCCAAAGGTTTGCAGGCGGAAGCCGTACCGATGGATATTACCGACATAGAACAATCCCAAGCAACCATAGCCGAACAGGACACGATTGATATCCTCGTTAATAGCGCAGGTGGTGCACGACACAGTGCAGCCGTTGATACCAATCTGGCGGACTATGATTTTGTTACCGATCTTAATGTTAAGTCTGCCTATTTCATTACCCAGGCTATTGCTAAACAATTACTGATCGCCAAAAAGCCAGGCTCACTGATGAATATTTCATCGCAAATGGCGCACGTAGGTGGTATTGATCGTGCGGTTTATTGTGCTACCAAGCATGCGGTTGAAGGGTTTACCAAATCAATGGCCATTGAATTGGGTCCACATCACATACGAGTGAATACTGTGTGCCCAACGTTTATTAGAACGCCAATGACCAAGCCCACGTTTGATGATCCTGAAAAAGTATCGTGGTTGGAGGAGAAAATCAAACTTGGTCGGGTTGGAGAGGTGGAAGACATTATGGGTGCAGTGGTCTTTCTCGCCGGTGATGCCTCGGCGCTTATCACCGGTTCTTCTTTGTTGGTTGATGGCGGCTGGACGGCGGGCTAACATTGAAAGAGGCTATTACATCTCAACACGTAGCAAGCAAGGCAGGCGTTAGTCAATCGGCAGTAAGTCGTGTTTTCTCACCTGGTGCAAGTGCATCACCTGCAATGACGGAAAAAGTATTAAAGGCTGCTGATGAATTGGGCTACAGACCGAATGTATTGGCGCGTTCTTTAATTACCGGTAAATCCAAAATCATCGGTGTTGTGGTTGCGTATCTTGAGAACCAGTTTTACCCCGAAGCCCTGGAAAAACTATCATTGTCTTTACAAGCGCAGGGATATCACGTTCTTGTGTTTATGGCCACAATGACAAACGACAACGTTGATCAATTGCTGGACGAATTGCTGGACTATCAAGTAGAAGGCATAGTCATGGCTTCAGCATCGATGTCGTCAGATCTGGCGACACGATGCGATACGGCGGGTGTGCCGGTTGTGTTGTTCAATCGTCGTCAAGACGACGACAAGCTGTCTGCCGTAACGTCGGATAATGAACGAGGTGGTCGAAAAGTTGCACAGTTCCTCATCGCTGGTGGCCACCAACGTATTGCCCATATTGCTGGTTGGGAGGGAGCGTCCACGCAACGCGACAGAGAATTGGGCTTTATGCGAGAACTGGAAAAGCAGGGCGTAAAACTGTTTGATCGGGAGGTTGGTAATTATCACTTTGACTCTGCACAATCTGCCGCGCGCACTATGTTTAGTAAATCAACTATTCCAGATGCCGTTTTTGTTGGTAACGATCATATGGCCCTGGCTGTTATGGAATGCATTCGAGATGAATTTGGTTTGAAGGTACCAGAGGACGTATCAATTGTTGGTTATGACGATGTAGATCTTGCCAGCTGGCCAAGCTTTGCATTAACCACCATTCGCCAACCATTGAACCAGATGGTTAGTGAAACGTTGAAAATACTCATGGATAACATAGAACAAACAGATACGGTGCCTAGACGAGCTGAATTTGACGGGCCACTGATGATCAGAAAATCAGCCAAAGTACCCGGAGGATGGACAAATCAAGAATTTTGACAATCGGTGGACAGATTTCCCAGACTACATTATTGGCATTACCAAAGAGATCTGGGAAGAACGGGGCATCGGGACGCTAAATCATTATTATGCCGAAGACATTCCTGTACGTTCGCCCATGGGCATTCAACGTGGTAATCAGGAAGTCATTGCTTCAACTATGGCAACTGTTAATGAGTTTCCAGACAGACAATTGTTTGGCGAGGACGTTATCTGGTCTGGCACACCTGAAACGCAGTTGCTTTCATCGCACCGGATTATAACTACTGGCACGCACAGTCGCGATGGTCTGTTTGGTAAAGCGTCAGGCAAGTCATTCAAGATTCGTGTTATCGCTGATTGTGCGGCCAAAGACAACACTATTTTCGATGAATGGTTGATTCGTGACTATGGCGGTATCGTCCGACAGCTCGGCGGTGAGCCTCGTGCGTTTGCAAAAAAACTAATACGAAGTGAAGGTGGCCCGGAAAACTGTCCAAAACCTTTTACACCTGAGAACGATATCAAAGGTGATTACGTTGGAACTGGTAACGACAATGCGTGGGGTGCAAAATATGCATCCGTTATAAACCGTATGATGGAGAAAGAATTTTCCGTTGTAACCGATGCCTACGATCGCGCCGTGTTGACCGAATATCCCGGAGGACTGTCAGGACTATCGCACGATTCGGTTTCACAATTCTGGTTGGCCTTGCGCTCATCATTTCCGGGTGCGACGTTCACTATTCATCATCAGATTGGTATGGATGCGAATATTCTGCCTCCGCGAGCAGCCATTCGCTGGTCACTTGATGGTGTGCATGATGGTTGGGGTGCTTTTGGTAAGCCAACCGGTGCGAAGGTCCATGTGATGGGTTTGTCGCATGCTGAATTTGGCCCGTTTGGAAACGACGGTTCATCGATACGTCGCGAGTGTACATTGTATGACGAGATCGCGATATGGAAACAGATATTGATTCAAACTGGAAAATAGTAATGACACCTGCTCAAATGCGCGAACGTATCGTTCGATATGGTGAGTTAAAACCCTGTAAAACAGCGTTTATTGATGCTCATACGCCAGGCTCAGATCAGAAAGAGAATTTCACGATTATAGGCGGTGGTGTTTCAGAAAGCCCTGATCAACATGTGCACATTGCCGATACACCAGGCTTCAATATTGGTGCAGCAGGCCAGCCACCCAAGTGTCGCAACTCCTTGCATGTGCACACGACTGCCGAAGTATTCTTTATGCTAAAGGGGCGGTGGCGTTTTTTTTGGGGGCGCAATGGCGATGCAGGTGAAGTAACACTCGAAGAAGGCGATATTATCAATATTCCCACTGGGATTTTTCGTGGCTTTGAGAACGTTGGAACCGACTACGGTATGGTCATGGCCATTCTTGGTGGCGACGATGCTGGCGGTGGTGTTGAATGGGCGCCACAAGTTATAGAGGAGGCCTCCACACACGGGTTAGTGTTGGGTAATAACCAGTGCTTGTACGACACCAGGAAAGGTCAGTGCTTACCGGAAGGTGTTCAGCCAATGCCAGTAATGTCCAATAAAGTGCTTGCCACCATTCCCGAATATACAACGCAGCAAGTGGTACCGCATTTTGTTGCGCGCTATCGCGATCTAATGGCACTCTCCGATCAGCAACCGGTCAAAGTCATTGGTCCTGATGCAGTGCTGGAAGATCGTCCAGGATTTGATGTTGAGCTCTTATCCAGATCATCGATTAACGACGCACGGTACAGCGTTGATCAACACGAAGTGCTCATGGTTATGCGTGGACACTGGAAAATAGTCTGGGATGGTGGAGAAGCTATACTGGCGCCAGGAGACACCTGCGCAGTACCGCCAGGATTAAGCCATAGTTTATCGCCGTCCATGAGTGGTGAAGCAAGTATTTATCGTGTTTATAGCAACGATGACCCAGCTGGGCCAACCCATCTACCGGTATCGATGATGAACCTATCAAACGATTCGACTTAATTGTAAGTCAATAACGATATATGCCATTTGTCAGGGCCTTGCCGTAAAATAACAGTAGTTAAGTCAACAGCGCACGATTAACCAACGGATTTTAAAATGTCGAAAGTACTGACCACTCATGTAGGTTCGTTACCACGTACACAAGATGTCGTCGATTTTATTTTTGCTCGTGAGAACGACAAACCGTATGATCAGAATGAGTTTGATAGCTGCATGAGCAAGGCATGTTCTGAAACCGTTCGCAAGCAGGTGGATGCAGGGGTTGATATTGTTTCTGATGGTGAGACGTCGAAGATCTCATATGCAACCTATGTCAAAGATCGCTACACCGGATTTTCGGGAGACAGTGAGAGAAATGCTCCGGGGGATTTAAAACTGTTCCCCGGGTTTTTAAAACGTTTGGCCGATGATGGGGGGACTCCACAGTATGCTCGCCCAAAGTGTACAGGCGAGGTCAAGTCCAAAGGGCAGGGCGAACTCAACAAAGACATTACCAATTTAAAGAGTGCAATGAAAGAGCACGGTGCCAAGCGCGGTTTTATGAATGCTGCATCGCCTGGTGTTATTTCATTGTTTCTACAAAATGAGCACTATGCTGATCGCGAGGCTTATTTGGCGGCTTTAGCCGATGCAATGAAGCCTGAATATGAAGCCATCGTTGCTGCTGGTTTAGACTTGCAATTAGACTGCCCCGATCTTGCACTATCAAGGCACATGCTGTTTGAAGACTTAACCGATGCTGAATTTATCAAAATAGCGGATATGCACGTTGCTGCATTGAATCACGCCTTGCGTGATGTCCCTGAAGAGAAAGTGCGATTGCATATTTGCTGGGGGAATTATGAAGGGCCCCATGTGTGCGATATTGACATGAACACCATGTTTAAAACACTAATGAGTGCCAAAGCGCAGTATGTTCTATTTGAAACATCCAATCCTCGACACGCCCATGAGTGGACAGTATTTCGTGACAGAGCGGCTGAGATTCCCGATACTAAAGTTCTGGTGCCTGGCGTGCTTGATACCACAACCAATTTTGTTGAGCACCCGCAGTTGGTTGCTCAGCGTATAGAGCGCTTTGTGAATATTGTGGGAACAGAGCGAGTCATAGCCGGTTCTGATTGTGGGTTCGGCACTTTTGCCGGTTTTGGCTCAGTGGACCCGGATATTGCTTATGCAAAGCTGCGCTCAATGGTTGAAGGCGCAACTATGCTGGCGAGCTGAGTGAATTCAACAACAGCAATGACCTATTTGCAGAAATCAGGACTCGCCCTTATATATAGTGCTGGGTTTTATTGAAACTCTCGGTGAGCTGGCGAGTCAATCTCAAGGGTGATCTGTTACCACATTGATTATTGCATCGTGTTCGAGATACGCCTTTAGCGCGATAGAGACTTGATTAAAACCACCTGTGGAATCCAAAGCGTTCGCAATTACCTGATCGTCTGAACCTGTGAATCCGCTTTCTTCCATAGTCAATATGCAATGCCCATCATTTGTATCTTGTATCAGCCAGAGTACCTGGTTAAAGTGCTTGCGGGATTTCCACTCAATACGAATGAGTTCAGGTTCCTTGATCTCTATAACGTGGACTTCGATGGCGAATGCGTCTCTGGCTTTCCCAACGAACCAAGACATACTTTTGCCTTCTTGCAATCCCTCATCTCGACGTGTGAACCAAAATTTACTCATTTTCTCTGCATCTACAAATGCATTAAAAACATCAATTGGTGCTGTTCGAACTATCGTTTCAGCTTTTGCAGTAATTGTTTCCATATTTGGAATTATATATGATCGCGTTTGTTTCACAATGGAGTGATCGGTTTAAGCTATGGCTTCCAATTATAATTGCACGAGCCGCTCATACCCTTCAATAGAAAAAGGGTTGAATATTTGCCGTCCCCAGAGCGCTTGTCGTTCCGCATGTAACAACTGGGCTTCATCACAAACGAGTTCCCACTTCGCTTTAATGACGCGTATTTGGTGCTCTATAATTTGCATTGCCGTGTCAGTTTTAAGGCTGAACTTTTCCGCAGCGTTCAGGCAGATATCCAATCTGCTTAAGTGTCGATCTTCTTCTATTTGCATGGCCTGGGACGCTTCGTTTGTTGGTCTTTTTTGTGGGCAAATGTCGTAGGCAGGGGTAAGGTGCAGTTGCTCGCCGTCCCAAAGAGCAGCGTGATTGCGCGCATGGTCATCTGTGTTTCCAACCAGGATATTAAAAACCAGTCGCTTGAAAAGCTCCTTTTGCGTATCTATCGGATAGCTAAAATCTGAACGTATGATTTCGGCAAGCTCTGTATAGCTTGCATAGCGATGCATTTTTTCATCAAGTTCGAACAAAGTCAGTGCTGAAAGCACGGTTTCTCTATACCATCCCCTGGAGCTATGAACGCGATCAAATCGTTCGACAAGCAATATATCTTCATTCGCGACTTTTAGTAAGTGCACAGTCGCTACATGTAGACCAACCTCAGCAGCTAGTCTCATGGCGAGGTATTCTCTTTTTACAACAGGGTCTGTGTCAGATTGAGAAGAAAATTTTGCAATATATTGTTTATCGCTGTCAGTGATGCAGGCTTTGGGCCTGCTGCCACCAATAGATGCTCCATAAAGAAGCGCTTTGTCCAATTCGGGATTTAACGGTATTCCATTCTCGACACGATTTACAGAGCCAATAAGTTCTTCCAGAGTAGTGCTGGCATTTACTCTTGGGCGGTATTCTTTACCGGAGTGTTGAAAATCGAGTGAGCCTACTCGATTTGATCCAGAATTAAGAAAAAAGAAAAGTTCGTTAATATTGCCAAGGTCACCTGCGTGCTCTGCATCAGGTGAAGCAAGATTCAAAACAACACGTCGGCCCCATTCATCGGGCGAGCTATCTCGCAGACAGCCTGCAAGCGTTAGTTCTGAAAGTGGGGAAATAAATCCAGGTTGAAGTGGCAATTCCCAGGCGTGTAATGGGATGGCATCATCCCGTAACAGGTAAGACTTCCCATAGTTAAACAAGTACTGATCCGCATTTGTGGAGATTCTGCCAGCAACTATTGGTTCTACTGTACCTGGAAGCCAAATCCAGACATAAGCTTCATTGTCAGAAGTCGTCGTTGAGATCACGGCTGCTTCTACCTGGCTTGTGAGAAAGCAGTGTCAGTTTCTCTCCTACGTTCAGGTTGTGTTCTTTCAAGGTCTCAGGACTTGTAGTGTCGAACAGTCGCACTCCGACCACACTGGCCGCTTCGAATGTCAATCCAATATTGATTGATGGATCGCCTTTTTCAATTTTCTGCAAAGTGCTTCTGGCGATGCTGGCTCGCTCGGCCAATTCTGTTTCAGACAAGCGGCGCTTCTTTCGCGACAGCTTAATCAGTTGCCCGAGCAATTTGGCGGCCTGCAGTGTGCTTGTTGTGTATGGTCTTGTGGTTGTCATTGAAATATTTGTTGAATGCGGCTAATGTAAATATGGATTCATACTCGGTCAAATAAGGAAATTATGGGTTTATATACAGTCATATTGGTGAGCCACAATTATAGTGTGTTGTGATTACATATGCATTCATTAAGATAGCTAATGAGTGCATATGTAATCAAATATTGGGTTCTATGTCGATTGATAGGGCTGATTTACTTAACTGTTTTGCTACTGAGAATGGGCGTAATCTGATAGGTGTATGCGGTGAATAATATTACGGCAGATGTTTCAAGAACTATTAAGAAACCAATTGCCGCGGGATGATTTGCGCGGCATTGGTCTTAGAATATTACCTACAACTCTTACCACAGTTAAACCATCGCAAATATTCGCGCCGGACCGCCAGTGCCACCTTTATGTTTGGGCGCTCCAATGACAAGCGTTGCACCTGCAGCAGGTACCTTGTCAAGGTTGGCCAAGTTTTCTATACCGAATCTTCCTGATGGTAACCAGGCGTAGTGAGTGGCAAAGTCTGCTGAGATACCATGATCTAACGACAGTGTATCCACAGCCAATGAGGCTGCTCCGGTTTCCTCAAGTAACATGGTTGCCGCTTCAACGTGGAAACCTGGATAGTGCTGCGCCTTACCGTCGAAACCGCGGTATTCATCGCTAGTAGCTTTAGCTGCCCATCCTGAATGCATTGCCACGCAGGCATGTGCTGGGATATCACCATTGGCAGATATCCATGCTTTGATATCGTCGGGTGTGACCTGTGTATCAGCATCGTCTTGAGCACGCGCGGCGATATCGATAACGCACAAAGGAGCAATTAAATTACTGATTTCAATCTCGTCTACCGATAATCCATCGGCGGAAAAGTGTAATGGTGCGTCGATGTGTGTACCGGTGTGTTCATTTACCGTGTATTGAAACAGGTTAAAAGAATGTTCTGCGTAGTTGAACAGTTGTTCCATACTGAATTGTGAATCACCGAAGTAGGTTGGAAATTCCGGGTGAAGTGTATGAGTCATATCTTCAACTTTGCCATGACCGGCAGCCAGTGCCGGAGTGCTTGTCATGGCACTGCCTGCTACCGCTGCTGCGCCAACTGCCGCGCTCGATTTGAAAAAGTTTCGTCGCGATAGCATCTTGTTTTTAACAACATTCATAACGCAGATATCACACATATTTTTATCTCCTGGTAGCCAAAGTGTTCGGGGGCCTTTTTTATATGCATTGTTTATGTGTCCATAGAACCAAAATTCTATTTCTGGCTAATTGGTGAAACGTCCAGGACTCACAATGTCTGTAGTAGTGTCAAATTAACAGTTGTGGATAGGTCATTTCAACTTCTTATCTGGGTTGGTCACATTTAATTTAGCTGTGTGGTGCTATTTCTACCGCTTTTTCACTAAATCAGCATATCAGGTTTAGTACTGCGAATGCTGTGTAGAAGATGATTGTCAGCATTGCTACTGCGTCGATCCGGATATACACTAAACAGGTGCCAATGTCTGCAGACGCAAAAGAACTTGTACCATGTCGTCCCATCCTGAATTAACAGAACTCCAACGTGCAAGCTTTAAACAGGATGGCTTTGTCATCATAGAAAATATGCTTGACTCAGATACCATTTTAAAAGCCCGTGAGCGGTTTGGTCTTATGTTTGCCGGACAATTCGATCTTGGCATTGAACCTGATGAGTGGAACTGGCGAGAAGGGCGAGATGCTCCAGATTTAACACGTCAAATCTGTAATGCCTGGAAATCCGACAGTGTTATTCGCTCGATTGTGCTACGAGAAGATATTGGAAAGATATGCGCGGCTTTAAGAAAATGGCCTGGTGCGCGCATTAATCAAGACAACATTATCTGGAAACCATCGGGTGCTCGTTCGCTTGGCTTTCATCAAGATGACAGTTTTCAAGACTGGATTGACCCACCACAAATGATGACATGCTGGATTACCCTGGATGACACATTGGCCGAACAGGGAACCATTGAGTACGTCAGAGGGTCGCATTTATGGCCGGTGTCAACACCTATTAAGCAGTTTCATGCGCCAAACGACCCTCAGTTACAACTTAGAGCTGCGGCGAAGCAGATAAACGCAGAGATTGACATTGTGCCAATTGAAGTGCGCGCAGGTACAGCTATTTTTCATCATGGCCGAACATGGCATGGCTCTAATACAAACAACGGGTTGGGTGAGCGTCGTTCAGTGGTATCTCATTGCATGTCTTCCTCTGCGACGTTCTCGGACAAGAGTGCCAGTCCGGTGTACAGTCGCTATAAACAGGTTGGAACCAATAAAATGGATGAGAGCTTTTTTCCGATACTATATCGGGAAGATGGTTATAGAGCTCCATGGTTGAAGTGCATTGGTTGAAGCTCATTGTTGAAGCCTATAAGTGAACCCTATAAAAAATAATGAGCAGTAACCGCACTAGCGCCAAATTAACTTCTGGTTCGATCTATAAACATTTGATACGACTGTCTATTCCTGCTGCAATGGGAATGGTATTCAATACGTTGTACAACCTGACCGATTTCTGGTTCGCAGGACTTTTATCCGACAATGCACTTGCCGGAGTGTCTATCGCAGGTAGCGTATTTTTCATTTTGTTAGCCATAGGCATAGGTCTGCAAACTGGTACATCGGCTGTTATAGCACCGGAGATTGGTGCAGGAGATGAGACCGGTGTTGCAGGATGGGTGGATCAAGCGTTTGGTTTAAGCTTGTTGTTCAGCGCTGTTACTATGTTGCTCGGCTGGTTGTTGGCCGACAAACTGGTGTTGTTTTTGGGAGCAGAACCTCACATTGCACCATTGGCGAATCAGTATCTGCAAATAACGCTTATTGGTAGCGTGGCTTTTATTCTTACCTTTATGGCAGCGGGTGCATTGATGGCTATGGGTGACACGGTCTCAAACCGTAATGTGCTTATGGTGGGATTTTTCGCCAACTTTTTGCTAAACCCGTTGTTCACTTTTGTTCTGGATTTTGGTGTCAGGGGGCTGGCGTTAGCAACGGTTGTTATCAAAGTTGCATCTGCTTTGTATCTTTTTAGGGTGCTGGCGATTAAAACCGGTCGCTGGGTAAAGCCGGCATTCAAGCTGTCAAAAATAGTGATGCTGCTCAGGCAGGTACTACCGGCAAGTTTAAACATGCTTATGGTAATCGTCGGCGGGTTTATTTCAGTGGCCTACATAGGCAGATTCGGCAGTGATCATATTGCCGGCTATGCAGTTGGACTAAGGTTAGAGCAAGTTTTATTGTTACCGGCCTTGGGATTAAATGCGGCGGTAATGGCTATTTCTGGTCAGAACTTTGGAGCTGGACAGTACGATCGAGTAATGGAAACCTACATAAAAGGACTTATTGTTGGTCTTGGTATGGCAGCTGTATCCATTCCAATTATGGTATTTCTTTCACCAACGCTAATGGGTGTTTTCACACAGAGTGAGACTATAAAAGAGACAGGGGCGGCTTATCTTAAAATTGACGCGATTGCGTTTTATGCGTACGTAGTGCTTTTCTTAAGCGTTGCACTGCTGCAGTCTATCAAGCAACCACTGTTTCCAATGATACTTGGTATTGCAAGGCAGTTGGTAGTGCCGGCAAGTATTAACTACTTGTTAATCGTGGTGTTTGGTTATCCGATGCTGTCGATTTTTTACACCATCATTAGTGTGGTTGTGTTGAGCGCATTGGTTTCGCATTGGTATACGCGAAGAGTACTAGGCGCACTGCAGCCTTGAAAACGTTGGCTAAGCCTACTGCTTGATCATCACTCTACGCTGGGTTAATGTGCAGGTCGTTAGTTTCTTAGAGTGAGCAGTAAAAGAATGAGTCATCGTGTAGTCATAGTCACAGGCGCCGCTCGAGGCATAGGTCTAGCCGCCACAAAATTATTTTTGGCAGAAGGTGCAACGGTTGTCATGATAGATAATGATAACGATGAGCTTGTAAACGCATCAACCGACTTGGCCAATGTTATGCCTGGTGCGTTACCTATTTGTTGCGATGTGTCTGACCCTGAACAGGTTGACTCCATGGTTGCCCAAACACTCGCAAGCCATAATCAAATAGATTGTCTGGTAAACAATGCAGGTGTGGCAGACTTTGGTCCTATTGAGAATACCAGCTTTGCCACCTGGCGCCGTGTGATGGCGACAAACCTTGATGGCGTATTTTTGTGCTCGCAAGCAGCTACTGCCGCGTTAAAGCGAAGCAAAGGATGCATAGTGAATATTGCCAGCATCTCAGGACTTCGAGCTTCTACCTTACGCACAGCATATGGAACATCAAAAGCGGCTGTTATACATCTTACCCGGCAGCAGGCAGCGGAACTCGGTGAGCACGGTGTCAGAGCTAATTGCGTAGCTCCGGGACCAGTTCGCACAAAGTTGGCGATGGCCGTGCATACGCAAGATATTATCGATGCATACCATGATGCTATACCATTGAATCGTTATGGTACGGAAAAAGAAATTGCTGAAGCTATCGTATTTTTGTGCTCGCCCAAGGCCAGTTACATCACTGGTCAGGTGATTGCCGCAGACGGTGGGTTTGAAAGTACTGGTGTTGGGTTACCAGCACTCAGATAGTGCATAAACCGTGTTACTAACGGTCTCAGCCGCTTTACTTTTGCCTCCACGTTTTTTGCGTAACACCTCAAATGTCACAGCAACTTGTCGCATATACGCACGTGATGCACAACCCAATTTGCTGAAAGCTGTCAATATAAGCGAGGTAATTCAGCTACCCACCGCACCCAGATATGAAGAAATCTACCGCTACCGCTGTTGATTTTGGTTTCGGAACGCAAATTCGTAAGTCACCCTATTTTGATGCAACGCTTCGGTGGGGTGCCAGGGATTTCTCCGTTTACAACCACATGTACATTCCGCGCGATTTTGGTGATCCTGTACAGAATTTCTGGAATCTGGTCACTACAGCCATTTTATGTGATGTGGCCGTTGAGCGTCAGGTCGAGATAACCGGGCCTGATGCGGCGAAGTTTGTTCAGTTACTAACACCGCGAGATTTAACCCAGTGTGCAGTTGGTCAATGCAAGTACGTTCTCATCACTAATGCTGATGGTGGCATTCTGAACGACCCGGTACTACTGCGTCTGGCAGAGAATCACTTTTGGTTATCGCTAGCCGATAGCGATGTGATGTTGTGGGCACAAGGTGTGGCTGTAAATGCTGGCATGGATGTCAATATTACAGAGCCGGATGTATCACCATTGCAACTGCAAGGTCCCAACTCTGGTTTGATAATGAATGCGCTATTCGGTGAACAGATTTCTAATTTAAGGTATTACTGGTTAAAAGAAATGGAGCTTGATGGTATTCCGTTAGTTGTGTCTCGCACTGGCTGGTCCAGTGAACTTGGTTACGAGCTGTATCTGCGTGACGGTACACGAGGTGATGAATTGTGGGAAAAAATTATGGTTGCTGGTAAGCAGCATGGCTTAGCTGCAGGGCACACCTCCTCAATTCGACGAATCGAAGGGGGTATGTTGTCCTACCACGCCGATATGGACATTAATACGAATCCGTATGAGTTAGGACTCGATCGACTGATCAACCTGGAGGCAAGTACAGATTTTATTGGTAGGGATGCGCTGCAACGAATTCATGATACGGGTGTGAGTAGAAAACAGGTTGGGCTTGAATTATCATGCGAACCGTTGGGTGGCCCTAACACCACGTTTTGGCCGGTGTTAACAAGTTCAGAATCGATTGGAACAGTAACCTCTGCAGTTTATTCACCACGCCTTGAGAAGAATATTGCGTTGGCTATGGTATCAATAGACCACGCACACATTGGTAGCCAAGTAGAAGTTCAATTACCCACCGGCATGGTTCCAGCAGTGTTAACAGAAAAGCCATTTTATGATCCTAAAAAAAGTATAACTACTGGTCTGTGATGGCTGGTATCTATTGTTTTGAAGTGCAGTCAAGATCCTTTAAGTGTTAACAGGTAGTAGATTTTTGAAATCAAGTATGACTGCGTACTGACTGAACACTTCTCTAATCAAGTGCTCCGATTTGCATTGCTGTAAAACTGCTTTTTTACTGACGTTGATTGTAGGCGCTAAAAAAGCACCTTTTCTTTCTCAAGCTTTCTGGAAGATTTAGCATCGCGAAAAATGAGCGGATGCTCTGAGACTTGTTGTTCGGTTGGGAGTTGTGCTTTTGCCACAGCGGCTTCTACTTTATGATGATCTGACGATTTATCACAAACCGGGTCGGCTGCAGCGGCATCGCCAGCCAGCATGTAAGCCTGGCATCGACAACCACCAAGATCATTCTCTTTTTCCGGACAAGAGCGGCAAGGTTCCTTCATCCAGGCATCACCACGAAATCTATTAAAGCCTTCGCTGTCGTACCAGATTTCTTTGATGCCGTGCTCTGCAACGGAAGGAAAATCAGCACCAGGTAACATAGCTGCCGTGTGGCACGGTAGTGCCGTACCATCTGGTGTAATGGTCAGGAAGACGTTACCCCAACCGTTCATGCATTTTTTAGGTCGCGTTTCGTAGTAGTCGGGCACTACAAATATAATTCTGAGTTTGTCTGCGTACTTGTCTCGGTATTCGTTAGTTATTCTTTCCGCGCGTTCCAATTGTTCACGCGAAGGTAACAAGTGTTCCTGATTGACTTTGGCCCACGAATAAAACTGTGTGTTTGCCAATTCCAGAGCTTCAGCGCCTAACTCAATGGCCATTTCAATAATATTTTCGATGTAATCAATGTTGAGTCGATGAATTACGCAGTTCAGCACCATTGGAATTTCATGGTCAGCAATTATTTTGGCAACTTTGTGTTTTAAATCGAATGTCTTGGTGTGAGATAAAAAATCATTAAGTTCTTTGGTCGAATCCTGGAAGGAGAGTTGCACATGGTCAAGGCCAGCTTCTTTCAATGCAGACATGCGCGTTTCGGTTAAACCAACTCCTGAAGTGAGCAGATTGGTGTAGAACCCAAGCTTGTGCGCCTCGGCAACCAGCACCTCGAGGTCGTCTCTTAACAGGGGCTCACCACCGGAAAAGCCGCATTGAACACTGCCAGCTGCACGTGATTCATTCAATACGCGCAGCCAACCTTCAGTATTTAACTCGTTTTCGACGCTATCGAAATTGACTGGGTTATAGCAGAACACACAATGCAGGGGACATCGGTAAGTCAATTCACACAATAGCCAAAGCGGAGGCCCAATCTTGTTGGAGCTTTGCGATTCACCTGATATCGAGGTCATGGCGTTAGTGTCCATCTGTTTCACACCGTTTGTTTAATGAAAGTTTAAGCTAAGCTCATTTCAGTGATTGTCAATATCATTTGTACTCAACTTTCACATTCGTCTTGTTTTATCTTGTTTGCTGAAAAACGTTTGTTTGGATTATCTTAGCTTGACCCAGCGTTTCTCCATAGCGATTTCCATAAATGCGACAACGTCCTTTTGTAATCCCTGCTGATCAAACGCGTTTTCAAGCTCGTCTATCACTGCCTCGATATTCTTCTCGCCATCGCAGCGTTTTAATATTTCACCTGCAGGCCCATTGAGTTTTACCATGCCTTCTGGATAGAGAAGCACCCAGCTATCCTGCGCATCTTCAAACTGCAGCCGATACGGTTTTGCGATAGAGGCAATTTTTGAGATGTCTATGTCAGTAGGGGCTGGTTGGTTCATATGGTACTCGCAGCAGTTGGCCGGGCTTGAGCGGCTGGCTTGTCTGTCAATCCATATTTTAGGGCCATCGCGTCGTTCATCTGCCACAGTACATCAAGCTTGAAATTCAATATTTCGAGCGCTCGTTTTTGTAAGGCTGGTGTGTTGAAGTAGTCCAGCGTAATAGATAACCCGTGCTCGACATCACGCCTGGCTTGCGTAACGCGATTTCTAAAATATGTTAACCCGTCTGCTTCAATCCAGGGATAATGCTCCGGCCAGGTAGCCAGTCTTTGTTTATGTATTTTTGGGGCGAATAGCTCTGTAAGTGACGCGCAAACCGATTCCTGCCAAGGCCGTGTTCGCGCAAACTCTATATAGGCATCTACAGCAAATCGTACGCCTGGCGAGAGATGCCGAAGATCGCATACTTCCTCGCGGCTTAGACCGGTGGCGGTGGCCAGACGTATCCATGCTTCTATTCCACCTTCATCTTCAGCACCTGGAATATCACATCCGTCATGGTCAAGCATACGCTTGACCCACTCGCGACGAATCTCTCGATCAGTACAATTAGACATAACAGCTGCATCTTTTATCGGTATGGCTAACTGATAGTAAAAACGGTTTGCCACCCAGCCCTGAATTTGAGCTTCTGTAGCGTGCCCTTCGTTCAACATCACATTGAAAGGATGGTAGATATGATAAGCCTTGCCTTGTTCACGCAGATGTTCTTCAAACTCCGTGCGAGTCCATAACCTTTCGTGATCTGCTTCACTCATGTGTCATTTTCCAATGTGATAGTCATGCCGTCCTCGGCGACCTCTATGCCATGCTCTGTTAACACAGCTCTTTCAGGTCCGGCTTCATTCAGAATAGGATTAGTATTGTTGATGTGTATAAGTACTTTTCTGGTTGAGCTGGGTAATTTATCCAACCATTCGATCATTCCATTCTTACCCGATTGTGCTAGATGCCCCATTGATGCAGCTGTTTTTTTTGATGCACCGGCTTTAATCATTTCATCATCTGTCCACATAGTACCATCGACCAAAACCACATCAGCCTGTTGCATAGCATCCCATACCGCTGGTTCCATCGTGCCGAGTCCGGGAGCATAGAAGAGTTTTTTTTCTGATTGTGTGTCTTCCATTAGTACCCCAAGGGTGTCGCCGGGAACAGGGTTATCACGCCGTGGAGAGTAGGGTGGTGCGTTACTGGTCAGCGCAATGGGTTTTATGTTTACTGCCAGCGCGCCTGGTAGATTAATTTTTTGATTGTCCAGGCGAACTTCGGTCCAATTAATACCGCAGTAATGGTCAAGCACTTTGAGTAGTGGGTTTCCGGTGGAGAGGTCTTCATGTACCGGGGCGGTGGTAAACAGGTTTAACAGAGCATTGTGTTCACGAAGCATAAGCAGGCCAGTTGTATGATCTATTTGCGCATCGAGTAAGAATACGCTTTGTATGCCGGTGTCCCGTAGCGTCCGCGCGGGCTGGCTGGCCGAGAATGACTTTAGTTGTTGAAGAATATCTGGGGAGGTATTGAACAATGCCCAGTCCGTACCGTTATCGCTTATCGCTATGGATGACTGTGTTCTGGGTTTAGCTCTAATTGTTCCGCTGCGCACACCAGCGCACATAGTGCAATTGCAGTTCCATTGAGGGTAACCACCCCCTGCAGCCGAACCGAGTACATGTAGTTTCACGCGGAAAGTCTGATTGGATTCAGTGGGCTAGTCGGTCGTATGGGTGATTTTGATAAAGCAGGCACTTGAACATTACTTGTAGTGCTTATTTTGAATGACAGACGCTGGTCGTGCTAGTGGTTAGCAGACAAGCGTCTGTCTTGTCACCGCTAGCGGTTTGCGAAATACATAGTGATTTCAAAACCGAAACGCATGTCAGTTGCTTTTGGTGTTTCCCATTTCATAGTAGTCTCCATTGTCTCCGCAGACGTTAGTGATTGAAAATATTACACAAACTTCAAAAATGTGTGTGCGAAAAGCACGTTACAAGTGTATCTGTATGGAATTGTAAGTCAATATCTTAGCACCTCAGATTTGTTGGACTTATGACCCATACGAGACAATATGACCAGGATGGCTGGCAATAGTTCCTGGAGACGAATAATCATGTCCCTGAGTGATGTGTAGGTTGACTGATCGATACTTAGACACAATTTCCATGGCCGACGGGCCACTTCGACTAAGCCGCGATTATCAGATGATTAGTAATGTTGTTATTTAGCCTTTTTCAGTAAAAAACTAAACGTTGCTGTGAGTTGTTAGAACCAGAAATGATTGGGATGGTGTTCGACGGTAGTAAACTTTTCGCAAGTATTAACTATAAGAACAACTTAAATGTCGTCTGCTTGTAATTGTTTTGGTTATTTGGGATTTCACTCGTTGTAGATTTATTCAGACAGCATGCATGCAAACACTTGGTGATGCGTTAGCTGCTTATCAGCAAGTGCTGGTTACCGGAAACTCACCTTTTGATCAATGGCTTTACGGTCAACAACAAGACGCAATTAGCGCCGATGCCCGGTTGGGCTATGAGATTTTCTCAGGCAAATGTGTATTAACTAGCAATACATTTAAGCTAAACAGCGAAATGTGAATTACTAAGATACTAGTGGGGCTGTAGTGCTATAAGTTCGATTGACGCAGTAAGGTATAACAATCCGTGTCAATACCATCTATCGTGTTAACCCTTTCACCAAAGCTGGGTACGGACGTGGCTAAAGCCTGGTTTAATATCCATTTGGGTGACCACAATTATGCTTGTCAGATTTGCTTCTCAGATTTATTTTTTACCTGGTAAAAATGCATATTAATATTTGTTTTGGAAAAACTCTCTCGCATGGAAGATCAAGAATTTGAAAAATGGGTAGAGCAAACGGGTACTCGATTTCCTGTTGGTTTTATTGACGATCGACTCAAAAAAGAGAAGTTAAAAGCAGAATCAGTATTTCAAAGTGAAAGCCACTTTATCGGCAAGTGGGCAAACCCAGGTTCGTTGCTTGCATTGGCCTTGCGTATTACAGGATTAAGCCGTAAGGCGGCTAACAACGCGCTTGACCTTCAACTAAGGCGCAACGCATTGTTTGTAGATAAGTTGCCTGAAGAGTTACACGGTTTTAAAATTTTGCAGATCAGCGATCCGCATTTCAATAACTACGAAGGGTTTCTGGATGTTCTTGTTAGTATGCTCAGAAAAACTGAGTTCGATCTTTGTGTGTTAACAGGCGACTACCGTTTTCGTAGTTTCGGCTCCTCGGCATTGGCGGTGGCAGGGTTAGCGGAAATCGTGCGTGTTGTAGATACGCAAATTGTTGCCGTATTGGGAAATCATGATTCAATCAAAATGGTGCCAAAAATTGAGAAATTAGGTACTACTGTGCTTATCAATGAGCACATCACAATCAAACGCGGTAATGCAAGCCTGCTTATTGCTGGTGTTGATGATCCACACTATTACCGCACTGATGATATCGATTTATCCATAAAAGAAGGGGTTTCATCAGAGTCGATTTCATCTATTCTTTTGGCCCATTCGCCTGAGCTTTATGCTGATGCGGCAAATGCTGGGTTTGATGCCTATTTATGCGGGCATACTCACGGTGGTCAGGTTTGTCTTATACCGGGTAAAACGCTGGTCAAAAATTCTCGTTCTCCGCGTTGGACCCTGACAGGCAGCTGGGTCCATGGCAGCATGCACGGTTATACGTCTGCAGGTGTTGGAACGTCGGTTGTCAATGCTCGTTTTAATTGTGAGCCCGAGATTACAGTGCATGAGCTGTGTTCTGGCGGCCCGCTGCAGGCGTTACATCACAACAGTGATAATCATTAGTTTTAGCCTGCTCCTCACCGCAGGCCTTTTCGTTTTCAAAGTAGATATCCTGTCAAACGCCTGATTGCGCTAGCCCGAAGTGCTACAATTATCGGCTAACTTCATTCTCGGTACGCCTGCGTACCCAACCGCAGGTTCAATTCGTGATATCCGCTGCAAACCTTACAATCCAATTCGGCTCTAAACCACTGTTTGAGAACATTTCCGTCAAATTCGGCGATGGCAATCGTTACGGCATGATCGGCGCCAATGGCTGTGGCAAGTCAACGCTCATGAATATTCTCTCTGGCGAAATTGAGCCCACGTCCGGCAATGTGTCTATTACGCCCAATGAACGTATTGGCAAACTGAGCCAGGACCAATTCGCGTTCGAGGAATTAACGGTTATCGATACCGTTATCATGGGTCACAAAGGCCTGTGGGAGATAAAGCAAGAACGTGATCGCCTATATGCTTTGCCTGAGATGACAGAAGAAGAGGGTATGAAGGTTGCGGAATTGGAGGTTGAATTCGCAGAACTAGATGGCTACACAGCTGAAAGCCGTGCTGGCGAATTTTTAAGTGGTGCAGGTATCGAAGAAGCGTTGCACTTTGGCCCTATGAGTGATGT
>CAYTJF010000015.1:32329-42073 GCA_964437945.1 uncultured Granulosicoccaceae bacterium | reverse complement strand
CAGCAATGGAACCATAGCTGCAAAAACAATCAATTCAACAACTCTGGCATAGTTTCCAAACTTTTCCCGCCAGGCGTTCAAAGTGGATACACCGTTTGTATTCTTTAATTTTTGATTAAGCGCTTTCATTTAATTGGTACAAGTACTGTGTCATTGGGTTTCGATCTCTGGAACGTCAGCAATCGAATAATTTTTTTTCAATTCTCAGTAGCTTCCAGCAATACGAACTTGGCTAAGCAATTTGTTTATGGATTTATTGGCAATTCCAGACAAATTGGTGTATCCCCATCCTGTTTTTGCCGTAGTGGCTTGCCAGATAACCTTTTCACTGGCCAAATCAATTAGCTTTAAGCTCAAGCCCACAGCAGGCTCTTTATCTGGCCCACTTTTGTAGTGCCATTCGTGAATAGTGCCCGTTATGCCATACCGAATACCCTGGTCGTGACCCCAAGCTACAGCTTTGGCTTGTTGAAGATCTGCATCTAGCAGAGATACCAGACTCAACGCATCGGGAGCTATATAAGTTTGTAGTGAATCAACGCCCCGCTTGCGCAACTGGGTTTCGATCATCGCAATAGCCTTTTCTCCGGCACGAGGTGTGGTAGATAGATTATTGATTGGTAGCAATATCCAACTTTGATTCGCCGAGACACTAATCTTATCGGTTGACGTGATTGTGCTGCAGGCAGAAACAGCCAACAACATCAGTAGTGAGGACAATAATAAGCAGACTCGATTACTCATACCTGTTTCCTGATAGGTTCAACGTTTTTATGCCGACTTGCGTGCTTTATCACGCTCAACAAGTGTGCGTTCCCAGTCCAGAGAAGTTTTAACGATCACATCCAATTCGTTATACTGAGGAACCCAGTCAAGTGTGTTTCGTATTTTTTCAACACCGGCAATCAACGCAGGTGGATCACCTGCTCTGCGCGGCTCTTCTATAACATTTATATCCGCTCCATTAAGTTTGGAAACTGAATCGATAACTTGTCTGACGCTGTACCCCTGACCGTACCCACAATTAACCAGAGTTGATTCACCACCACCCCGTAAATAATCAAGTGCCGATAAATGTGCTCCAGCTAGATCACTAACATGGATATAGTCTCGTATTCCAGTACCATCTGGTGTTGGATAATCAGTACCAAATACATATAAGGATTCTCGTTTACCAACAGCTACTTCTGAAGCTACTTTGATCAACAAAGTGGCATTCTTCGTAGATTGACCGATTTCTCCATCAGGATCACAACCCGCGACATTGAAGTAGCGCAATATGACATGCTTCAAATCACACGCAGCACTGAGGTCTTTAATCATATGCTCAGACATCAGTTTCGACATACCGTAGGGGTTTATCGGTGCAGTAGGTAGTTCTTCGCCACAAGGCTTGGATGCATCTTCAGGGATACCATAGGTTGCAGCAGTTGAAGAAAATACAAAGTTTGTAATACCTGCTTGTTGACAACATTCCAGCAGATTACGCGTTGCAGCTGTGTTGTTACGGTAATACTTAAGTGGGTCGGTAACACTTTCCGGCACAATCGTATGCGCGGCAAAGTGCATTACAGTATCAACTTCGTGTTCACTTAGAATCTTACTGACCAACGCCGAATCAGCTGTATTACCTTCGACTAACGTGCCGTGCAAAACGGCGTCTCGATTACCTGTAGAAAGATCATCCA
The DNA here is from genome assembly GCA_964437945.1 of uncultured Granulosicoccaceae bacterium. Classification (GTDB taxonomy): domain Bacteria; phylum Pseudomonadota; class Gammaproteobacteria; order Granulosicoccales; family Granulosicoccaceae; genus Granulosicoccus. The sequence continues at coordinate 40,385 of CAYTJF010000015.1, read as the reverse complement.
ATACAACAATTCGCTCACCCCGCTCGCCAAGCAACTTCACAACGTGACTTCCAATGTAGCCCGCACCACCGGTGACTAATATTGATTTATAACTCTGACCAACAGACATGTTTTCTCCAGATGTGACTACTTCTTTGTCACGAAGTGTGTATACATTTGATTGTTGATAGGAATTTCTGTGCCATTGTTCAGGCGGAGATATCCCAACGGCTTTAAACTTGAAATAGTGTGCTGAACTTCTCGTTATCAAGCATTTTTTGCTTACGTGTAGGCTACCTTCTGAGTGTTCTGCATCGTTTAACCGGTTACAGATTCCACGTAATACGGAGAAAAGACATGCGACCAATGCCTTTAAAAGACACCAGACAGAAACCATTGGCTCTTACCTTTTTTGTGCACAAAAAAATTTTACAGACCGTGGTTTTCTGACACAAAAACCAATGCAAATGTCGTAATTTTGACTAGAATGGGGCTGACCGCTATCATCCATATCACATAGCTGTGCTACACCGCATTTCAGCGGAAGCTACAGCGAACATTATTGACTAATTAGTTGTCATAGCAAATCGGCAAACAGGCAATGTAAAGTGGACAAATTAGCTTACAAAAAACAAGATTACAACGCCAACCGTAGCTGTGCCGGGTTGATCGTGTTGAAAACAGACGAGGTTGTTGAAGCGGAAGTTCGCGCCTGGTTACCTGAAGAGATCACCCTGTATCACACTCGCATATCCAATGCCGACAACATCAACAAACAAACCCTGATGAAAATGCGAGAGCAAATACCATCAGTTTGTGGCATGTTTCCGAAGCACGCTCCAATCCATGTTGTCGCCTACTGTTGTACCTCTGGTGCAACCATGATCGGAGAATCGATTGTTGAACAAGGCGTACATCAAGTTTTTCCCGACGCCAAAGTTACCAATCCGATTACTGCGGTTAAAGCGCGGCTTACCGATCTTGATGTAAAAAATATAGGTTTGCTTACACCCTATATTCCGTCGGTAACACAGGCCATGTCGACGCATTTGAGTGAATTTGGATTTAACATAGTTAGTGCGGCCTCTTTCTATGAGGAAAGCGATTTTAACGTTTGCCGTATATCCAGCTATTCAATAGAAAAGGCTGTTGAACATGTATTGGCTCAAGCCAAGTGTGAAGCCGTGTTTACATCGTGTACCAATTTACGCACATTGAGCATTCTCGACTCCATGAGCGCGCAACATGGCATCCCTGTTATCTCCAGCAATGCTGCGTTAGCCTGGCATATTGCCAAGCTTTCACCACACCAAATTCTCAAAACACAACACTGATGATCTCAAACACCAACAACGATTCAACCGAGTATCCATTACACGGCCTGAAGGTCATTGAACTTGCTCGCATTTTGGCAGGCCCGTGGGCTGGACAAACATTGGCTGACCTTGGTGCTGATGTTATAAAGATTGAGAGTCCTAACGGTGACGACACACGTCAATGGGGGCCACCTAATATTGTCAATGGCGAAGATCATTCGGCAGCGTATTTCCACTCTTGTAATCGTGGCAAACGCTCGATTGTGGCAAATCTGAAAAATACAAGCCAGCTGGAACGTGTCAAGACACTTGTCTCTGAAGCTGATGTACTCATCGAGAATTACAAGGTCGGTGGTTTGGCACGTTTTGGCCTGGATTTCGATGCTGTACATGAATTAAATCCAAGACTTATCTATTGCTCGATTACTGGTTTTGGCCAATCTGGCCCATACGCATCACGTGCCGGCTACGATTTCATGATTCAGGGTATGAGCGGTATTATGGATTTAACTGGTGAAGCCGATGGTAGCCCACAGAAAATGGGGGTGGCATTCGCCGACGTTTTTACCGGTCTCTATAGCGTCATAGCTATCCAGGCAGCACTGCAACAGCGCACACAAACTGGAGTCGGACAGCACATCGATATGGCTCTGTTTGACTGTATGACGGCCGTTTTAGCCAACCAGGCCATGAATTATCTCAGCAGCGGGAACTCACCTTGCCGCCTGGGTAATATGCACCCAAATATCTGCCCATATGAGACAGTCGCCACCGCGGATGGACATATTATTATAGCTACCGGCAACGATGGACAATTTCACCGACTATGCGACTGCATTGATCTAACATCGTTGAAAAGCGATTCACGATTTACAACTAACGCGTTACGTGTAGAACACAGGTACGAACTTATGCCTCTAATCAATCAAAAAACAAGGCAATGGAAAAAATCAGATTTGTTAGCCTCACTTGAGCAAGCAGTAGTGCCAGCTGGTCCAATCAACACCGTTAAAGATGCGTTGAATGATCCGCAGTTCATTTACCGAAAGTTACGCATTGATAACAACGGTGTACCGGGATTACGAACGCCAATCATTTTGGGTGGAAAAGCGATGATTGCTAAAACCGGCTCACCCAATTTAGGTGAACATCAACAAGCAGAATTTGATTTTAAATAATCAATTAATTAATAAAATGCACTATCAATCATCTTCTAATTGTGTAATGTAATAATACGTTGCGCCAGCGTTAAGCTTTGTAATTGCATTGGCATACATTGTATAAATTTATTTTTATTTTGCTACTATTACTGGGTACTGAATTGATTCTAAGGAGGCTGTGGTTTAAGTTTTACAGCGTTGGTTTCACTTAGTAATTTTTAGTATGGTTTTCTCCTCCTGTAGTACTTTTAAGGGCGCCTTGTGTGCCCTTTTTTAATGTTAAGTGTTCATCTTCGACATTCACTAGTGATGTGCTCGGGTATTTGCCTACTAACGTTACATGGTTTTTCTGTTGTCTTCGTGGTGTTACATGGCCTCAATATTACCTTCCTCGCAATACATGGTCTTGACGTTAAATCCCGGACGTTACTCAGTATCGTTGTGATCTTTTCCAACTCCTGGTTTTTGCCAGGCAGGGTTTCGTTTTTCCAGAAATGCAGCCAAACCTTCCTTTGCCTCGTCAGTTTCCCTGATGTTGGCAATGGTATTAATCGACAGATCAATCATGTCGTTTGAAATTGAATCTGAAGACAATGAAAACACCATTTCTTTAGCGATCATCATAGCGTTTGGCGAGTTCTGCAACAGTTGTTCAACAACACTGTCGACAGTATCGTCGAGCAGCTCCTCTTCAACCACACTATGTAAAATGCCAATATTTTTTGCATAATTTGCGGTAATACGCTCGCCAGTAATAAACAAACGCCGCGCAATACGTTGACCAATTGCCTTAATAACGTAAGGTCCGATCGTGGCCGGGACTAATCCAATTTTTACCTCGCTCAACGACAAAACGGTCGAAGTTGTACCAATCGCTATATCGCAGCAACAAACTAAACCGACAGCACCGCCATAAGCTGCCCCCTGAACTCTGGCCACGGTAGGTTTTGGAATGTCATTCAGTGTTTTCATCAATCTCGCCAGAGCTGCTGCATCGGCAATATTCTCATCCATGTTATTACGACTCATGCGCTGCATATAATTGATATCAGCGCCAGCACAGAAGTGCTTACCGGTTGATCCAAGCACGATAAGCCTGACTTCACGATCATCGGATACATCATTGAGGGTCTGAGTAAGAAGAGCTATTTGTTGCTCATCGAAGGCATTGTGTACCTTTGGACGATTCATGGTGATTGTGAACACACCTCTGGAGTCGAGATGTGCTTGCAGAGCCTCAGACATAGTTGAACCTTATTCGTCGTGGTCGGCTCGACAAGTTAACACGGACAAAAAATGACGGCTCAATTCATCAACATAATTCCAATAATCTTATAAAATAGTGCTTCATTTACGGCTTCAGCCAAGCAAAAACGAGATAATTCAATGCATGACTATGTACTAGCGCTATTAGGTGGTGCCATGATTGGCTGTGCCGCAGTGCTTTTGATGGCGGCACATGGCCAAATCATGGGCGTAAGCGGCATTGTCAAAAGACTGCTTCCACCAATTGACACCGATTGGCAGTGGCGCGCGCTGTTTATAACGGGTGTATTGCTAGCACCTGTCGTTACACTATTTCTCAGCGGTGAATTTCCTGAAGTGTCGGTAGTTAAAAACCCAATGGTGCTACTTATTGCAGGTCTGATAGTTGGCGCGGGCACAGCCATTGGAAATGGTTGCACATCTGGTCATGGCGTTTGCGGGCTTTCAAGGCTCTCGGTTCGATCAATAGCCGCAACCGGTATTTTTATGCTTAGCGCAATCGTGACTGTGTACGTTGTGCGACACTTTTAGGATTATTGAGCATGAAACACATTTCCGCTTTACTCATTGGCTTGTTATTCGGCCTTGGCCTTGTAGTATCCGGCATGATCAATCCAGAAAAAGTGCTAGGTTTTCTGGATATATTCGGGGACTGGGATGCATCGCTTGCCTTTGTTATGGGTGGTGCCGTCGTGGTGACATTTTTCGGCTACCGTTGGATAGGGCCGGCTGGCAAACCGTGGTTTGACTTAACTTATAAAATCCCTGGCCTGTCGCAGATTGATTCCAAACTTATTGGCGGTGCCATTTTATTTGGTGTCGGCTGGGGTCTGGTTGGGCTGTGTCCAGGACCTGCCATTGCAGCATTCGCGGTTGAACCCTGGGCGTTACTGATTTTTCTGACTGGAATGATTGGTGGTATGGCGGTAAAAATTATTGAATGAGATCGGGCGCTAACGCCGGAGCTGATGCCTGCGCTTTGGTAAGCTCAAGCTGCTTGGGTAATTTTTGAAGGTCAATAGGTCCTGGGTGAACAGCAATAATTTTTCCAGCGGGTGAGTATAGGATATAGGTCGGTGTGCCAGTGTACTCGGAGTCAAAAGAGCTCTGCAGCTGCAGCTTGACGGAGTCGAGTTCGGCAAGGTAGTTGTCAAACGATAGCAATTTTTCCGCCAAGCGCGCTTTTACACTGTCAGCGTTGCTCAATCCGTCTAGAGACAACCCTAATACGGTAAACCCGTCGTAATCTCTATTTAGTTGCGACAGAGCTGGTTTTTGTTTCTCGCAAACCACACAATCAAGTGTCCATAACTGAACCAGGGTCCACTGCCCTGGTACCGATGAAACGATCGCGGGGGAAAGTTTCGAATTGATATTGTGAGCGTCCAGCTTGCTTGCAGAGGCAAACAATGAAATTGAAAACATCAATGTTGCTATCGAAATTCGAATTAACATGCCATAAATCCAGCGACTTTATGCCGACCGCGAGCTGTGCAAGCCTACACCCGCGGTTCGGTCAACAGTAGAAATTGATATTAATTTAGCTGCTTACATTTTTCTCTTATGAATAAGTACAACACCTCGAGCCGGCATTGGAGCGTAGTGTTCCGTGTCCCAACAGCCTTCTTCAAAAATCAGTTGGTGGTCTAATCCAGCAAATATTAAAGCCTCTTTCACTCGATTCGCACGACCGATTGCCAATACTTGGTTGCCGTTCTTGACCTTGGAACTACCGTGACTGCAACCGACTACCGACAGAACATCTGTCTCAGCATTAATACTGTCTGCATATTCTTGAATGAGTGTCTTGTTCTCGCCACCAAGACGTAATGAGTCATTCGGAAATATAAGCACGTCTTTTTGCACATCTTCATAACCATCAAATAATTCAGAGTAATTACTACCCAATATTGTCCTAACATTTTGCATTACTGATCGTGCAAAGGCATTGCCCGCACCCGACGCACTGTCACCTGATGTATTTGACTCATCACCAGCAAGAGCAACAACTGCAACCGATTCCTTCTCAAGAGAAATGTCGCGATCAGCAACAGAAATTACAACGGGAACATCACTTTCATCAAAAAGCACTTCTGTATATTGAGTTTTGGCAAAATCCTCCCCAAACAAATCGTCGTTCAAATTGATATCTTGCTCGTAAGCGCCGGTAACTCGAAGTTCCGATTCGGGAATAGTATTTTCCCCGTTCAGCGTATAGTCACGCTCAATAGATACATCGCCAACCGTAATACGGTATGTAGTTGTATCACCTTCCTCAGAAACAGAGCTTTGCGCTGAGTGACGCACATAATTTACACCTTGATCAGATTCCACATACTGGATACCGTAACCAGCATCCTCAAAACGAGTCTTTACCAGTTTTGCAAGCTCTCCACGAGGCGCTTTCATTTGCAGAGTAGTTTTAAATGGGTGCAAACTTTCAATTTGAATTATCGAGAAAACCAGATTTTGAACGATCTTGTCACTATCGAGTACGTCAGTGTCGAAACTAACCTCTGCGCTTTGGGTTGGATCCAAAGTTTCGTCATCTTGAGTTGGCAAGGACGAGCAAGACGAGCAAAATAGTATTGCTATCGTAGTTAGTAGTGTTAATTTCATGTTTGTGAGTACCTTCACGTTATGTGTTAGAGAATGCGCATAGCGCGTTCAAGTGTAAGAATAACTGTCCTGCGCGGAAGCTCATCACCGTATTTGGTGCTAAAGCAACTTTCATCACGCGTATTGTCAATAGAAATGTTCGACGATAACAGCTCTTGACGAACTCTAAGTCCGCGTTCCAGGGAAATAGATTCGGTTCCATCCCAAATAAGTGATTTTCCGAAACTACAAGCCGTAATGCTCAACCGGTCGGTACTTGCATCAAATGATTCAAGCAACTGTGCAATGGCTGTCTTGTTATTTGATCCAAGATCAAGCGATTTGGGTTTGAATCGTAAAGACACCTGTTTAATTGGCTCATAGGTGCGCTTCTCTGTTGCAGTAATCCGAGACTTGGTGAAAACGTTTGCACGTGCATGTACCAATGCTATTTCTGTTTTCATTTGATCGTTTTCATTCCGCTTCATTGCATCGGTGGATACAACCGTGCGCTGATCGTGGTAGATCAAGCGACCATTCGAGTCAACGAAAGTAACACCACTGGGAAATTCTGCGTCACCGATTTTTTGCCGGAATAGATCGTCGTTAACAATGATTCGCTGAGCTTCCACACCCTTTATTCTCACGGGAGAGCTAGGAACAAATGACCCTTCATTTTCGATAAACGATCGCGAAATTGAAATATCCCTTACCAACAATTTAAATGTGTAGTACGTGCCTTCATCTTCTTCTGAAAAGGAGCTGAAGTAGTTCAGATAATTCAAACCCTGATCGTCTGTAACAATTTGGACGCCGTATCCACTGTATCGCAGTGCACTAACCAATTCGTCTCCAAAATCGGAAACCGGACGATTAACCTGAATAGTGGTTGAAAATGGAGAGAGTTCAGTAAGCTGTACTAAAGATGAAACGAGATCTGTAGCAATAATACCAATAGTTGACTGGCTCGGGGCGTTGCCTATCGGCTCCTGAGCGTTTGCGGTTTCCGCGGCTGCATCACCACTCCTCTCCGGTGTTTCCGGTGTCTCCGGTGTCACCGGTGTTTCCGGTCCGCTATCCGAATTGGTGGCGCAGGAAGACAATCCCAGCGCTAAAACCATCAGTGGTGCTATGAATAAGACCGAAAATCTCATTGTACGCAAGTCCATTTAAAGATCGCTTAATATATACCATTTGGCCACCCGTAAAGCGAATAGGTTAGACCAGTCTTATTATGTAGAACACCATTAGGCATATCAAGCAGTGCACAGACTCTAACTTTAGTCCATCTTTCTGGAAAATTAAGTCCAACTTGCACGAGCCACATTGGTTTGCAATGAACATCACCCATCGATAACAGTTTCGGGTGCGTCTGTCCCAATCTCTTTTATTGATCACTAATAGTGTGAATTTCTACCTGAATTTTAACGCAGCTGGCGAATTATTTAAATCAGATATCGCTAAAATCGGCTTTATTGGCTATTAGGAAAACATTGTCACGATCATTCTTCATGATCGTCGTATTTTAATTAGCAGATGGAAAGTTTTAACGAGCTTTCACCAGATGCTGATCGCATTCTTAAGAATTTGTAAACGGGTCAACACGCTCGGTCAAATGTCAATTTTTTGGCCATGCCTTTTTTTAGTGCCCGCTATACTGATTAGATCCCTGTCATTAATCATTCAACGATCAAACATTCAACGATCAAACATTCAACGAACAAACATTCAACGATC
>CAYTJF010000015.1:0-32229 GCA_964437945.1 uncultured Granulosicoccaceae bacterium | reverse complement strand
CAAACATTCAACGATCAAACATTCAACGAACAAACATTCAACGATCGAGGAAACCCCAGTAAATGTTCCGAGCATTCAAACGGTATGAAATATCCTCAAATTTACGCTCTTAAACGCTCACCCTTCGGGTCAAAAGGAGCAGCGTTCAGCAGTTTAGCGTCGTGATTGAGACCTAAAACGGCAACGTGAAAGTCTGTATTGCCCTCCAGCTTGTCGGATTGAATAAATGCCAATGCCAGTGACTTCTTAACACCAAATCCGTACGACCCTGAGCTGACACGGCCCACTGGCGTACCATCGGGCAAGAACACAGGTTCGCCACCGGTAGCATCCGCATTGTGCTGAACATTGATGTCGAGAATAACCAGTTTCTCTCTGGCAGGTTTATCTTTTAATTTGATGTAAGCTTCGCGTCCGAGAAAATCTGGTTTGTCCAGTTTGATCAATCGCTCCAAACCAACTTCCTGAGGCCAGTATTCAGGTGAATACTCACGCCCCCAACTGCCGTAGCCCTTTTCAACACGTAAAGATAACAACGATCGCCCACCAACCGGCACAACGTTAAGCGATTGCCCAGCGTCTAAAAGCGCATCGTATAGTGCCAATTGCTGGTCTTCTTCGACATAAAGTTCCCATCCGAGATCTCCTGTGAACGATACCCGGAGCCCGATTGCCTCTATGCCACTAACCTGAATTTTCCTGGAGCGCATGAACGGCCAGGATTCATTTGACAAGTCGCTGTTGGTCAATCGCGACAATAGCTCACGCGCGTTTGGACCGGCGACATTAAAGCCGCAGTGTGAAACGGTGTGTGAATCAAAACTAACGCCATCAGGCATTGGCACCGATTTAAAGAAACGTTGGTGGTAACGTTCTGCCATACCCGAACCAACCATCCAGTAGTCATCTTCATCAAGTTGCGTAATGGTGAAGTCGCCAGCTATGCCACCTCGTTTACCCAACAAAGGTGTCAGGCATGATCGACCATTTTCTCTTGGCACCTTGTTAGCAACAACACGGTCTAACCAATCACCGGCACCAGCACCGGTGACCCGATACTTGGCAAAGTTTGAGACATCAATAATCCCCACACTTTCACGTAACGCTCGACACTCTCGCCCTACCGGCTCAAACCAGTCTTGCCGATCAAACCCATAGCTCTCTGTTGGCGATGTACCATCACCACCGAACCAAAGCGGATGCTCCCAACCGTAATTCAAACCGAAGATAGCGCCTTTTTCTTTTTGTCGCTGATACACCGGACGCACACGCACTGGACGGCCAGCTTCTCTTTCTTCATAAGGGAAATGAATTTTAAATCGGTTCGCATAACAATCCATTGCGCGTTCCATGATGTATGTTTTAGGTGTCCAATCGCCATAACGCGACATATCCCATGGAAACATATCCAGTTCCGATTCACCTTCTACAATCCATTGTGCCAGCTGACTACCAAGTCCGCCCGATTGGCTGTAGCCAGGGATAATGCCATTACAACAGAAATAATTTTTAAGCTCTGGCACAGGGCCAAACAAGGCTGAGCTGTCTGGCGACCAAATCATCGGGCCATTGATAACTTTCTTGATTCCCGCCTCGCCTAATAGCGGTAGCCTGTCGCATGCACGTTCCATATTGTCTTCAATGCGATCAAGATCATCCGGTAAGAGCTCGTGCCCAAAATCCAGAGGTGTGCCGTCAACTGCCCAGAAACGACCATCTTTTTCATAAGCACCCACCAGCAATCCATTACCTTCCTGACGCAAATAGTACTCACCGTCACGATCAGCGACCGATGGCAAACGTGTTTGCATGGCTTCAATTTCAGGGATGGTTTCGGTAACGAAGTATTGATGCTCCATGGTCATCAGCGGTAACTCAAAACCTGCCAACTTGGCCACCTCTCGTCCCCACAAGCCAGCAGCATTAACGACTATATCGGCTTTAACGGTGCCATTTGGCGTAACCACTTCCCATCCACCATCGGTTGTTTGATTGGTTTCTATGACCGGTGTGAAACGATGAATCTGGGCACCAGCTGCGCGCGCGCCGGCTGCATAAGCCTGAGTCACACCCGAAGGGTCCACATTACCGCCATCGGGTTCAAACATGATGCAGCGTACCCCACTGTAGTCGACCAGCGGATGCAACTTCTTGGCTTCTTCTACCGAAACTTCATGAAAATCCACGCCAAAGTAACGACCCTTGGCTTCCTGCAAACGCAGTTGGTGTTCACGGTCTTTGGTTTGAGCAAGGTAAAGAGAACCAGGTTGAAAAATGCCACAACCCTGACCTGTTTCCTTTTCGAGCTGCTTGTACAAATTCATCGTGTAGTACTGCAACTTCGAAATATTATTATGATCGTGCAACCCGTGAATATTGGCAGCAGCGTGCCAGGTTGAGCCCGAAGTCAGTTCATCACGTTCGAGCAACATGACGTCTGTCCAACCAAGTTTGGTCAAGTGATACAGGATACTGCAGCCTACAAGGCCCCCACCAATAACAACCGCTTGAGCATGATCTTTCATAGATAAAGCATTATTCCTGCTAACAATGTCAATTCGAGGTGCCGCAGTTGAAATGTGATCTATTGCGATCTTTATCGATCAACTGCCTGGACCTTGTTTGGTATAGAACCGGCTATGCTGGCTAGTTGGTACTCTTGCTAACAGCAACATGAGGAGGAGTAGAGCAATTAAGCACTTGAGCGAGCGAGGGTAAGTTTATCGACTAAATATTGGAAAATCAAAGCACTTCATATTGGTAAATATTTGGACTATTTATGAATCGCCAACTTTTGCACAATGTTTCGAGCTGTATACACAAATTTCCAAGACACCCATTGTAGGAGCAAAGAGAAGAACTAGGCGGTACTGACCCGCTCTATTTTCAATTCACTCGCAACGACGGGTGTCTTCGAAATAATGTCAGGTAAGATGACTAACGCTTACACGATTGCGGGATAGTAAAGCCCTGACTCTGGTAAGCGCCCTCGCACCCCTCCTGCACGTATCCAGCGCTCTGCCAGGTAGGCCAATCCACCGTGTAGAAATTTTGGTCAAACCACGCCTGTTTTGGACGACGACCACGATGGTCCTTCACCCTGTCCAGCGACGCTTTTCGGTACTGGCGGCCAAAGATTTCCTTGTAACTCTGCCCGGCCTTTACCCATCTGTTATCAATTTTGCTCCGGTCGTCGATCACATTCAGGCTGAGACTGCCGTCAGGCTTTAACGTCCAGTTGAGATACTCCATCGTCTTGTCCGCTGAAAACGCCCCTGTCCCGTGGCTGATTGTTCCACCGGAATCGTTGTCAGTAAAAATATTCTGTGTAATGAGGTTTGCCTTCGGCGCAAACCAGTTACTGGTGTTGCCAGTATGATCGCAGCGAGGGGAAAGTAAGTGCCAGACTTTCAGGGTATCTGGCGTTTGTACCTGAGTTTATTTATTATTCCACGACATGAGCGCATCCAGTCTCTCATCTGTGTCAGCGGTGGCAATCTTGCCAATAACCTGTTCAAGGTAAGCATAAAGCTCAACATCGATTGCTGTTGAACCTTTACCAGTGATATTGTCGCCGATCCATGGGCCAGCTGTTGCGGGCATCAACTTCAACACAACGATCGATTTGATCGGCAAGCGTTTCAATCGGTGTAATGCTATCCATGTGTCCACCCATGGCCTCGAAGTCGCATCGGCGAAGCGTAAATTCAATCGGCGCTACCAGCGCAGGTGTTGGCACATAACCAAACGCATTGTTAGGTAGTTGCATGACATCAACCATGAGGGTAATGCCACCACCAGGCCAAATATAGGCTGGCGCACCACCGCAGCTTACATGCGTTAATGAATGTCTGACAGAACGAGTCAAACCCACCGGGTTTTCGGTTACCCCTGCTCGTAAAGAACCACCTGCTCCACCCATAAACAGAACAGAACACAATGAGGGTTCGCAGTTTTCAGCTACACGTTCAACGGATGGTTTTAATGCCTCTGGCATCGGTGCTTCTATTGGAACTAAGTTTTCATCGAGTGTGAAAAAAGCATATTGCTCTCCGGTGGTTGATACCATCAGTAGTCGTAAACCTGGCTTCGCTTCGTTTTGCTTAAAATCATCCAATATGCTTAATGGATTGTCGATGTTTGTGCCGCCCCAGCCCATGCCCGGCTCTGCCACCTGAAAATACCGGCCAGGTGTGGACTTACGGCCTTTGATTTTGATACCGGTTGGTTGCATACCCAGTAATTTTCCAGCCTGATGCTCAGATAACACTCCAGTTATATGATCATCAACCACCACTACCTCATCGACATGCGGTTCCCATTGTTTTGCAAACATGCCAATGGTGGCTGACCCACATCCTACCCGCATTAAAGTTTCTTCTACACCATTGACGATCGGAGCACGACCTGCCTGCACAACAAGATCAACACCACCATCAATACTCATTTCAACGGGTTCGCGATTACACAGATTGAGCAAGGCCTCACAGGTAATGCGCCCCTCTTTCTTGCTGCCACCGGTCAGGTGATTAACGCCACCGAGCGAGAGCATTTGCGAACCGTACTCGCCGGTGGTTACATGGCCGACCGGTTCACCCTGAACTCGTACCAACGAATGTTCCGGCCCGACATGACGATCAGTGTCAATTTTCACCTTCGCGCCACAGTAGCTGAAGATGCCTTCAGTCACTACGGTGACCATATCAACACCATCATGCTGCTGACCAACGATAAACGGTGCAGGCTTGTAATCCGGGTATGTGGTGCTGGCACCAATAGCTGTTACAAAGGTTGTGCTGTCGTTGATTACGGTACCATCCCACGAAGGAATTTCATCGCCAGGTAAAAATGCCACAACCTCACCGGCCTCATTATTGCGTTGCTCTATAACCGTAAACGCATCCACCCTGACCAATTCACCATTCTCATTGGCATAGCGATCACAGGCACCTGCGCGCCCGTCTTTGATATAGCAAAGTACGGGACAGGCGTCACAGCGTATCTTGCCATTAGGTTCTACTTTTACCTGTTGTCGAATCATTCACTACCACCTAATGGGCTGCCCTGATTTGATTCTGCATTCGTCGCATCGCGCGCGGCTTTTATCGATGCCAGCACCCGATCAGGTGTTGCGGGTAAATGATGAATCTGTGCACCACTTGCATGCCGGATGGCATTAAGAATCGATGGCGCAGTTGGTATCAACACGTGCTCCCCAAGCCCTTTGGCACCAAAGGGCCCATGTTCGTCATGAACCTCAACAATAACGCAATCGATAGCTGGTACGTCGCCAAATGTCGGAATTAAATAATCATGCAGATTTTCCGTGCGAGCTGGTACGAAAGATTCCATTAACGCCAACCCGATTCCCTGAGCTATGCCTCCGTGGATTTGTCCTTCAATCAAATTTGGGTTAATCGCTTTGCCTACATCATGCGCAGCGTAAAATTGCTTCAACTTAACCAGACCTAATTCGATATCGACCTCCAGTTCGACCATATGCGCAGCGTAGCCATAAATAGCATAGGGGTGCCCTTGACCATTATCGTCAAGTGGTTTGATCGGCGGGTCGTACGATTGCGCAACGCTCAACACATAACCATCCTGATCGGCTTTCATATCTCCAAGGTCGATGATTTGGTTTGGTGAGTTACCGTCTCTTATTCTAATTTTGCCATTTTCAACGACAATCTCGCTGTCAGTATCGCAATTGGATAAGCGTAAAATCTCTGCGCGTAGGGCCGTGCCAGATAATTTCGCCGCATTGCCTGATACAAAGGTTTGTCTGGAAGCCGATGTTTTCCCAGCGTCAGGAGTAATGTCTGTATCGCTACCAATACGTTCGATGGTGTTAACAGCCACACCCAGGGCGCTGGCGAACATTTGCGTTATAACGGTGTTTGAACCCTGACCTATATCTACTGCACCTTGATGCAGGCACACTGTTCCATCGCTGCGTATACCGGCTTTAATACAAGACGGATTTGGCAAGGATGTATTGCCACAACCATACCAACCCGATGCCACACCAATGCCACGCCGTAGCGGCGAGTCGCTGGCAATAGCTTCCTTGTTATATTGATCAACAGACAAACTGTTTGATTCCCAATGAGACCTTAAGCTCTCTAAACACGGTTTAATACCTACCGAAGATTCAAACACTTGCCCTGTTCCGGTAGGCTGATGGTTCTCAAGCGCATTGTTTATTCTAAATTCAAGCCGGTCCTGACCAAGCTTTTCAGCCAGTTCATCGAACAGACACTCTTGTGCAATCGCCGCTTGCGGCACACCAAAACCGCGAAAAGCACCCGACGGGACAGCATGGGTGTGAACAGCAGCGGTATTGGCTTGATAATTTGGCAAATAATAAGGACCAGACGCATGCACCGGTACGCGATTGGCAACCGTTGGACCCCAGGAGGCATAAGCGCCAGTATTAAATTCGCCATTGAATTCAAGTGCCGTGAGCTTGCCCTGTTTATTTGCCCCAATGCGCACGTACATACTGGCCGGATGACGCTTGGTGGTGGACTGCATCGATTCACTTCGACTGTAAGTGATACGAACGGTTGTGTTCAGCTTCCAGGCGGCCAGTGCAATATAAGGTTGATAAGACAGATCTAACTTAGAACCAAAACCACCACCAGTGGATGTTGCACTGATACGTACATCAGTACTTTGGATACCAAGAATGTGTGCAAGAGCGTCTCGATTCATATGCGGTGTTTGCGTACAACCGACTATTTGAATCCGATCACCAATCCGTTTTGCGTAGCCTGCTTCAGGCTCTATATAGGCGTGCTCAATAAATTCTGTGTGATATCGACCTTCAACGATCAAATCGCTTTGCTGTAATGCAGCCTGTGTATCACCTCTGCGTACTTTACCGCGGCATAAGATATTATTGGGCCTGTCGACATGCAAAAGCGTTGCTCCAGCCGCCTGAGCATCTTCTGTCGTCAAGTGCGGTTCATGCTGATTCCACTCGACAGGAAAAGCATCCAATACAGCGCTGTTCACCGCATCTGCTTCCCCAATGACAGCTGCGACCGCTTCACCTTTAAAAAGGGTTTTCGATTCTGCGAATACCGGCTGATCAATGAATGGCGGAATCACACCATGGCGATTAACACCTGGAACGTCTTTAGCGCTGAGTACACAAGCTATTCCTGGATTATCCTGAATAAATTTTTCCGTATCACCTAATGTAAATTCAGCATGATGAAAAGGCGAACGAATCAACACACAATGCAAAGCTTTAGATGGCGCAACATCGTCACCGAACTCATCGGTGCCAGTGACTTTTTCAATGCCATCGAGTCGAATAATCGACTCCCCTACACCACCTTCAACACGCTTGAATTCCTCAGAGAACCCCAGCTTATTAACGTTAGCATGTATATAACTACTATCAGAGTGAGCCATACCGATAGTGCTTGCGGCGATACCATTAGCATCTGATTCCACTTCATAATTCGCGCCACTGGCTCCACTGGCTATTGATAAACTCGTTGCGTTAACAACAGCATCAATAATTTTTCTATAACCCGTGCACCGACACAGCACACCACCCAATGCATCACTCACTTGCTGCTCTGTCGGGTGAGGATTGTCACGCAACAGTGCCGTTGCAGACACCAGCATGCCGGGCGTACAAATGCCACATTGCGCAGCACCAAAGTGCAGGAACGCATGAGTCAGTTTTTTAGTGATCGGATCATTTAGGGCCAGGCCACGCAGAGTATCGATTCGTGTGCTGTTTGCTTGTTCTATAGACGTTAAGCAGGCACACACACATTGATCGTTCAACAAAACTGAACATGCACCACAGTCGCCAGCATTGCAACCGACTTTTACATCGTTCTGGTTAAGCTGTTGGCGCAATACATCTGAAAGCCGCGTATGTGCAGTTACCTGAACGCTAACTTGTTCACCGTTAAGGTCAAACACGATGGTGCTACTCATGGCGCATTCACCGTAAAAATCTGATGCGCAAAAGCACTAACTTGTCTTTGTAACAACACTTGTGCGGCCTGAATTCGGTACTCAGCCGTAGCACGCACATCTGTGATCGGGGCAAGTGATTGCAGATGCTCTGGGCTAACGCAGTCTCTCAAAATTTCAGGTTCACACGACAAGCCTATCAATGCTTGCTCAAGCTCGGGCAACCGACAGGCCACTGGCGAACAAGCACCAACTGCAATGGCAGCGTCAGTGATGGTGTTTGATGCATTTACTCGAAAACGAACTGCACACATAACAATTGATATAACAAGGTAGGTACGCGAGCCCAGTTTTACAAAATCAGTATAGTCATTTTGCTGGTTGTCTGGAATCAGCAAAGCTGTGACCAGTTCATTGTCCGACAGAACTGTTTTGCGCACACCGACAATAAAGTCTGCAAGCGGCAACACCCTTATACCATCGATCGAACTCAACTCTACCTGTGCGTCCAATGCGAGTAGCGCAGGCACCCCATCTGCTGCTGGCGAAGCATTGCAAATATTACCCACAAGCGTCGCCGCATTCTGAATCTGCACTGACCCCACTTCAGTACCGGCTTGCTTTAAACAGTTAAAACACGGAGGAAGTGTTGCATTGATCAACGCAGACCAGGTAACAGCAGCCCCTATCCGCCAATACCCGTCGTTCAGCGAAAGAGTATCCAACCCGGCTATGCTGTGTATGTTTAACAACCGACTATCAGGTACTGCATCGTTAAGTCCCGGGTAGTAGTCGGTGCCGCCGGACAGCACCTTCGTCTTGTTCGTTACAAGGTAGCTCAGTGCCGTTTCTAAAGTGAAATCGTGTTGATCGATAGACATGTGATGAACAGGTTACTCAGCTACAAGGAATTCGGTTGTAAACCAGCCAAAACTCTGGCTGGCCAAGTATGATCGTTATCGCAAACCGTCATTGCCTTGCACTTCATTGTGTTCAAGACCACCAACGCGAGGCAGTGGTCGACCTGAATCGGTAACAGCGACGGCAACCATAATTTCATTGGCGCGCGGCGCGTCGTTAACACGCACCTCCATACCATCGAAATGAGAACGAACATAGGCGGCGTCTTTGTGCCCAAGCGGCACGTCCAGAGGCTGACCCGGTGAGCCCATTTTTTTACTTGATGCAACCAGTGCAGCGCCCTTCTCAACAGCCGCTCGCAGGGGTTTGCCCAGTTTCGGGTGCAGTATTGCGGCGGCATGTTCAAGCTCACCGTTCTCGCCGACCATGGCGGCTTTGCCATAGCTCTGCGCATCGGCTGGAGCAATACCAAGCATCTCAACACAGCGACTGCCGAGCAGTTCACCCATCTGAGCACCGATGTCCATTAACTCAGTAAGATCCTCCTGATACCTGGATGCAAATGGATTCTCGATAACGGCAACCGCTGTAACGCGGCGAGTTGCTGGCGTTATTGCTTTGCCCATTTCAAGATGAGTCTCATCCATAAACATGACTATTTTTCTGATTTTGGCTAAGCTCATGCTGTTTGTTTCCAATGAATGCTAGGAGTGCTACCGGCGACCATACGCTCACCTTGTAAAGACAAATACGCGCTCTCTATCAGACCTTTTGTGATCAATTCCTGTGCATAGCTCCGACCTATTGACAACGCTTGAAGCTTTTCTGCTTTAGTTAAAGCCTGTACAGCAACAGTCACTGCACGATGTCCAAGATCACTTTGCGGTGTGAGTTCGTTTGCCGCTTCACGCTGTACCTTGATGGAACCAGGTAAATCGATACGATTAGCTATCAGAGTGGCTGCTGTGTCTGCATTAGCTGCATTGGTTGCCAACACTGTTACCGCATCGGCAATGCCTAACGAATGACTGCGTCCGTGCCAGCCACTGGTAGCAACACCGCGAATCGAGCTGGAGTTATCGATCTGTACGCTGGCATCGTAACGTGTAGTTAGTGTACTTTCACAAATTCCCATGGTGTAGGAACTGCTGGCTGGCAAATGCAAAGCAATATCACCGCCGTTGTTCACAAACGCGCGATCAAGTTTACGGTTATTACACAACGCAGCCAAGGTGCAATCGGCAACCGAACCTGCAACGGCCACCATCGGTGTAACAAAATCTTTTTTATATTGCATCTTATAGGCCTTCACGGATCGTTGCATATGTCTGGCAACCACGCCGCGAAAAGGTTTTGATGCAGCGTTTATCACCGGTAAGCGTAAATGATCAAGCTCAGCTACCAGATCGACTAATACGGAATCAAAGAAAATCACGGCTTGTTCGAAAGCTAATCTGCGTTCCGTATCGCTGCCCTCTACCTGTATGACCAGATCGATTGGACCGTGTTGCGCATGCAAACGCTTATGCTTTTCAAACCATCGGTAGCTGGCCCTGGCGCCGGACATGGGTTGTTGCTTAGCGGAGTCCATCGACACCCTGGATATCTTCAACCCGCAAACCACCTACCCTGTCATGCACACGCCCGCCGGTAGTCATAACCAGTGCAACCAATAACTCATTGGCTTTGGGACCATCGTTACAACCAATTTCCATGGAATCAAAGTGTCCACGTACATAAGATGCATTGATATGAGTAACCGGAATATCGAGACGCGTCCCGGGACTACCTACTTTTTTTGTCGATGGAACAATGGCTTTTGCATCACCCAACAGCTCGCGCATGGCGTATCCGCCGGGCACATGCCACAACGCACCGTGTTCGATCTCGCCATTTGTACCAACAATAGCCCCTTTTCCGTAACCCTGGATAGCGGTCGCACCGCCGAGCACATCGATCAATTTTTGTGCAAGGGTAAGCCCCAGTGGCTTTAAATCGTCCATAAAACCGCTGATATCTTCCACGTATTGGCCTGCATACGGATTGTCAATAACAGCATACGCCGAACCTTTCTTCAGCGGCTTATCGGCAACAGGACCACCTTCGTGCCAGATTTCCTCGACGCTGACGTGCAATTTTCTTGTCTTGATGGTTGGCATGGCACTTTATTAAATTCTGACCTTGAATATTTATCCTCTAAACTGACCCAACCGTCAAGCGCACTGGCGTTTAGTTACAATTTGCTTTAGCTTTATCGGCCAGGCAGACAGGTTCAATGGAGACAGCTGAGCATGAGTAGCGAACAAAGCAAACTGGTTATCAAAAATATCGGGCGAATACTCTCAGGGAAGCTTGAGGAGCCGCTGATAGACGGCGATTGTGTGGTTTGCATAAATGGTGCTATCAGTGGCATCGGCAAGTTCGCTGAACTTGACACTGAACAGGCGCAGGTTACTGTTGATGCCAACGATATCTGGTTAGCACCCGGTCTGATTGACAGCCATGTGCACCCGGTTATTGGCGACTATACACCCAGGCAACAGCAAATCAACTGGATAGATTCCTGCTTGCATGGCGGTGTCACCACCATGATCTCAGCTGGTGAAGTTCACCTGCCAGGCAGGCCCAAAGATATCGTCGGTCTTAAAGCGCTGGCTATTGCTTCACAGCGCTGGTACGAAAACTTCCGTCCATCTGGCGTCAAAATGATTGCTGGCGCCCCGGTGCTCGAAGAAGGTATGGAAGAGTCCGATTTCAAGGAATTAGCAGAAGCCGGTGTTAAATTGCTTGGCGAAGTTGGTTTGGGTACGGTCAAAGCTGGAGAGACCGCAGCGCAAATGGTCAAATGGGCCAGAAAGTATGGCATTCAGTCGACCATTCACACCGGCGGACCATCGATACCGGGTTCGGGTTTAATCGATAAAGACGTGGTACTGGAAGCCGACGCGGATATCATTGGTCACATTAACGGTGGTCACACCGCCTTACCCGATGATCAAATTACCTGTCTGTGCGAAAGCTGTACCCGCGGCATTGAAATTGTTCACAATGGTAACGAGCGCGCGGGCTTACTCGCTATGCGTACCGCCTTTGAAATTGATCAATCGGAACGGGTAATATTAGGTACAGACTCACCCGCTGGATCTGGTGTACAGCCGCTCGGTATTTTGCGCATGATAGCCATGCTATCAAGCCTCGGCAATGTGCCAGCCGAGATCGCGTTTTGTTTTGCAACAGGCAACACAGCTCGTATGCGCGAGCTTGACTGTGGGATAGTTGAGGTTGGAAAATCAGCAGACTTTATGCTGCTTGACCAGGCACAGCACTCGCCAGGAAAAGATATGCTGGAGAGTATTAATCAAGGTAATCTGCCCGGTATCGGGATGACAATTATTGATGGCGTGGTTACTTCCACCCGCAGTCGCAACACACCACCTGCAACTCGCCTACCTTCAGTTTTGTAGTGCTGGCACAGAAAGCCGTCGGTTTGCATGATCGGTGAGCTGCGCATCGAACTGCTCAGCGGGGAGTTCCTTGCCCAAACTCGCATGCACCAATTCGTTTTGTGTTTGCGGCGCCATGCCATTAACCGGCGGGTCTGAGTCGAGATTGGTGGGAAATGAATAGCCTTCCGCTGATGCCGCGACCACGTTTGCAAGCTGTTGCGCAGTCATTGAACCCTTTGTATTCAAGTTAAGTAATTCTGGATACAGAGCCTTGAGCATACGAGCCCGATCCACGGTTTCGATACTTCTACCAAATGCCGATGACACTTGCAGCAGGTTGGCCAAACGATAAATATCTGACGACTGATTGTGGCCAGCAGCGTGCATCACTGCTGGATTGAAAAACACCATATCGCCTTTTTTCAAGGCCAGTTGTTTTCGGTTTTCGTTGAAATAGTCTTGATACTCATCACGCGTAAATGCGATATAGCCTTCCAGATGCAGCTGCGAGTAAGGCAAGTATAGCGTCGGGCCAGATTCAAGTGGCATATCGCAATGAGCAACCGCACCTTGCAACGTTAACATCTGGCAGAACGAATGAACGTGTTCCGGGAACTCAAGTATTTGTGCTGGCGACATGAAGCCAAGATGGTAGTCACGATGCGCCGATTGTGCATTGCCACCGGGGTTTACTCTATTAACTTGTGCCGTTACCTGATAACCACGACCAAGCCAGGCTTGTGACACCATGGCGATTGTTTCGTTTGCATAGTAGCGAGCAAAGCTTTCAGGGTTGGCCACACAATGCTTCTCTAATGCATTCCACACACGATCATTAGCACCTGGTTTTGCAAAGTGATCTCCGGTATTCGCACCTTGTCGATGCTGCTCATCGATGATATCTGTGAATAGCGTATTTACAACATCTATGTCGTCATGATCGGGCATAGCATTTTGTATAGCAATAATGCCCGGCCCCACAGCCAGCGCCTTCGCCCATTCGAACATCATGGCGTTACGAGAAACATCAGACTGGCTGGCATTTTGTACGTCTTCGCCTGCATAAACCAACAGATTCTGTTCGACAGCAGACGCAAGTGGCCAATCAACAAGCCGAGTTTGCTGAGAAACCTGCGTTATAAACGTATCAAGTTTGCCAGCATCAACATTAACCCAACT
This sequence comes from uncultured Granulosicoccaceae bacterium, assembly GCA_964437945.1. Classification (GTDB taxonomy): domain Bacteria; phylum Pseudomonadota; class Gammaproteobacteria; order Granulosicoccales; family Granulosicoccaceae; genus Granulosicoccus. The sequence continues at coordinate 18,799 of CAYTJF010000015.1, read as the reverse complement.
TTTATCTGCTTCGGTGTCCGGCTGAATTTGAATGGCCATAGGGCTTCCTTTTTGACTGTGTTAACTTAGGCGGAATCTTAATGCTGCTACAGATTCGATCTGTTTTGCGTCGCTATCGAAGTTGCCTGGCAGCAACCATGCTTCAAAACCTGCCTTAATCGCAGGCCATTCCATATCAGTTATTGAAAACCAGGCAGTATCGCGATTGCGCCCCTTGTACATTAAAGCTTGCCGAAAAGTGCCTTCGTAAGTAAATCCCAATCTTATTGCAGCACTTTTTGAAGACTCATTCAATGCATCACATTTCCATTCGTAACGTCTATACCCAAGTTCATCAAAAACGCGTTTCATCAACAGGTACATAGCTTCTGTGGCCATAGGCGTGCGTTGCAACAGCGGTGAAAAATGCACATGGCCAACTTCAATGGAGCCTGCAGTCGGGTTTATACGCATTAAGCTGGCAAGGCCAATTGCGTCATTTGATGATTTATCGTAAATGACATGAAAAAGTGGATCATCACCAAAACACGTTTGTTCAAACCAGGCGTTAAATTCGGCAAGTTGCTTAAAAGGTCCGTATGGCAAGTAAGTCCAGTTGAGCCCGTTTGTATCTTTCAAGAAGGCATTAAAAAGAGAGCGACATGCACTCATGTCTTCAACACCAACTACTCGGGTATACGATCCCTCCATTGGCTGACGCATAGGTGATATCGCATCAACCCAATCAGTTACTGGAAACCCAATTGGTTGTCCGTGTTCGTTTATATTCATACGCTATAAAAATATAATAATATCTGGAGCGAATAAAAACCAGGTTCAGATAATTGACCCTTTACAAGTAAATGATCTCACTTATGTTCAGCTCTTTCTGCCACTTTTCTACTACCATAGTATCGGTAATTGAAAACGCAATACAAACCTGCGTAGCTACTGCGCCGCCCGACTCAGCCCCACTGCGTTGTTCCGAATAAAACCGCTCAATACTCGCATCTTCACCGATCACTGCGATAACCTTGGTATTCGCCGTCATGCTCATGCACTTATAGCGCTCTACTAATAGCTTTATGTCAACCTGGCCAGGAGCAACCGGCTCACCAAAGCTAGCATAGGTTATCGGCGAACCGCATTTCAATGCCAGTACCCGGCCCACTCCACCATCGCTTCCCATTGAAAACCCAATGCGTTTCACGCTTGCACCAGCATTGCCAACCCAGTTCATCATCATGGCAGCATCAGCCAAGGATTGACCAGTCGGGATAATCTTCACAGCTGCAGGCGATAGCGCTTCCATCGCAGCACTTAACTTTGTCAGTTCTGCATCATCCAACATGCAGTCGAAGTTGTGGTAACTTAAAATCATTGGTGCTGAGCTGTTGGACATAGCGGTCGCTGATTCCGTATCGAACTCAAGATCGATGATATCAGCGCCTGCCTCCAGCGCATTTTTACAAAGTGCTACCCGTTCGTTTTCCGAACCGGCAAAGGTGCCACCTTGATCCGCGTGCCGGAGCGTATAAAGGCAAGCCAGGCCGGCATCTTTTGTCGCATTGACAACAGATAATACTTCGGTGTCTGACATCCCCGCAGTGCTGCTCAACAAATCGGCACGAATTTCGACACAGTTCAACCCGAAGCGTTGGGCCAAATCGAGCTGCGACTTCGACGAATCGACGATGCCAATGACACCGCTGAGTGGGAAAGCAATTTGTGAATCTGTCATATATTCTGGATCGGTAAAAAGTAAATTTGCACGAAATCCGGTGCGTACAAGCCTTTTTATTATCTGAAAAATAGCTGGTCCGGACTTTGTTGATTGTGCTACATTTTCGCCCGTCCCGTTGCAAAAACAACACAAATATGTCAACAAACCACAGCGATCTGAGCCATGCTCGTGAAAGTTTGAAAGGCTGGCTGATGGACCGGCCAGATACCAGGTCGGTTGCCCAGTTCAAAAGTGGACCTGGTATTCAGAAACTGCCCTTAGCGTTTGACATCGACAAACTACGACGCGCACTCAAACAAGCCTTGCAAATCACACAATTTAAAGGCGCTGTAGAAGATGGGTTTGGCGCTTTTTCACTAACTCGCCGCCCAGGTGTGGAGGTTGAAACCGCAAACGATTTATCAGGTTTGTTCCATACTCGTGTCGACGACAGCTATAAAGAAGTTGCACGTGAAGAGTTGGTCGATGAATTTGCGTTTACCGAATTTGTGCCTGCTTTTCGCGACACTTACTTCCAGTATGTTTGGGAATCGTTGAAACAAGTGGCACCAATTGGCCGAATGCGTGTACTGTCCAAAGGGCTCTACAACTGTAATTCCTGGCATCGAGACCCTGAACCAAGGCTGCATATTCCTGTAATATCAAATCCGGGATCATTGTTTATCGTCAATCATCACGTAACGCACCTACCGGCAGATGGTTCAGTGTACTTCACCGATACTCGTGGGTATCACACGGCACTGAACGGTGGTGAATCGCACAGAGTTCATATAGTCGCAGCATTGCCGCAACCAGATTAGGTTCCAAGATTACCCATCGGGCTGCCATCCACCATCCACCACCCGTACAAAAAGCCCATCAGAACTGAGAAAAACAATCCCCAGATAGAACAGCGGAGCATGCCACTTATGGATAGGTGTGTTCATGCATATGGATGCAACAATTCAGATAGTTTTAATGGTACAAATGGGTAGTAGTAGGCATTACCCAGTAGTGTTACGGTGACGACCGGAAGCGAAAGCATGTCAACGGGACGACCGGACAACAATGTCAGCAAAAATCCAATCAGTAAAACCTGCCCAGAGCGTTAGCACGGAATCCAGTACACAAGTTGTAACAGTACGAGCCAGCACTGAAGACGACTTTCAGTTAGCACAGCACTTACTTCACGACGTCAATCCAAGCTTACAAGTTATTTTCAGTACAGACACAGCCGAGGGTGCGTGCCCACCCAGCGACACTATCATTGTGTGCCACCGGTATAGCCAGCAAACACCAATTCCTCAAATACCCAAAGGCGTTAAGCCATCACGTTTGATCGTGCTATCGGACTGCAACTCAGAGCAGAACATTATAGATACCCTTGATAAAGGCGCTCACCATTATTTTGATATTACTGAATCCCACCGAATATTAAGCGCCCGTCTGGCAGCAGCCATGCGTAATCATCAATACAATTCTATCGATGTGCTGGAAGTCTTTCCATTTAAGTTTTACGTAGAACGAAGAAGAGTTACGCATAACGACAAACCGATTCACTTAAGCCCCAGAGAATTCGCACTGGCGTACTTTTTATTTTCCAACAACGGTCGGGTCGTGTTCGATTCGGAGCTTATGGTCAGTATTTGGACGCTACCTTCTTCAATGGATTCACGACGAATAGACACTGCTATTTGTAGGATAAGAAAAAAAATGAACCTGTACAAAAACGCCTCTGGCTGGAATTTGCAGCGCCTGCGGCAAGTGGGTTACCGACTACTGCATGAAAGTAAACCTACATCCAGTCCTAATTTTCTTCCTGATATGTCCAAATGTTTGCTCGGCTCACCGCCAGTTTCAATGCATGAGCAACCGGTTAGAATTCCAACAAGCAACACTGCGTGCAAGGTAGTGGCAAGCAATTCAACAATATCAGACAACTCAATGGCCCTGGCAGCACATGGCAGGCTAAGCACAACATAAATTCCAGATATCCCTGTAATGTTTTGGGAATCTCCAGACATCCCTTTTTCAGTGCCACCTTCCAGGTACAGAGTGAGTCAATATTCAAACACCACCGTTTAAGTGTGGCTGGTTGGATAACAGCGCGAAATCTTCGACATTGGTACTAATCCAAACAAATGAGCTAGTTTCAGCAGTTGTGACCGCACGAGTGTGAATAACCAGCAATTTATACAGACCAATAAAAAAATGTCACTAAAGCGCACACTGTGAACCTATCAGTGAGATCATAGCGACCAGACTCACAAATGGAAGACCAATGCAAAACATATTTAATTACTGGGAGAAATTTCGCGCTTTATCATACTCAGATGAGCTGCTGATCGCCGGTGGCGCGGTGCTGCTTTTAATTAGTGTCGTTAAAATCTTTAAAGCCAGTGCCACTACGCTATTTTGGGTGGTTGCGTCTGGGTTGGGGCTAGCTGGCATGTCGCAAGGTCTTGATCGTAACCCTCTTTTAACCGCGGCAGCACGTCACTCGCCAGTAGCTGGTTATGTTGACTCAACCAAGGAGCTTTCAAATGACGCTTTAGGCATTCTTTGCCGAAAGCTCGAAGAAACTGAAATGCTTCAGCTTGAGTAAAAACCCCTATTAAATGGGAAGCATTCCTGGCTTGGATGATAAAGGTCTCACAAACCACAAATTTCGCGTGACGCATGTTAAGTTGGCGGCGACTGCCATTAAAACTTGAACGAAACGTGAACTGTAAGGTTCAGGATAAACCTATCTGGTCGTTTCACGCTGAATGCAGATCATTTAAAAATGGCATCTTTAAACAGATCGTAGAAACTGTTCATTGGAGAACATCATGTTGACTTTTCTTTTTGCGCTTGCCAGCATCTGGACGTTGTTCTGGCTTGTCATGCTTATGCTTGATTGGGGTAAGTACACCCCAATTACTAACAACACTGAACTATGCCCGACTTGCCCGCATGCTATAAATCCCGGCTCAACAACGGCAGAATCGACAAACGCACCCGCTGCCAAAAACGATACGACCTACAATAAAACCGCGTCACTGGCGCAAGACAACACACCGACTAGTCCTGCAACCGCCACTAATTTGGCGGCAACCAGTACTGCCTCTGACAACATTGAAAAACAACCGGTTTCCAATACCAATAATCAATCAAGCGTCAAGCCGTTATTTGAAAAGCCCAAAGAAATAGACGATCTGAAAGTCATTAAAGGTATTGGCGTTGTTATGGAGCAAACGCTGAATGATCTTGGAATTACTACATTCAAACAACTGGCAAGCTTTAAACAAGCTGAAGTGAAGATGGTGTCAGACGCATTGTCAGAGTCGAACTCTGGATTCGGTGATCGCATCGAACGCGATGAATGGGTAGATCAGGCCAAAAAACTGGTGAATCAAGCTGGCTAGTTAATACACCTGACAAAGTTCGATACCGGATAACCAGCTTAAAACTGGTTATCCTATTTAATTAAACTGCGGCTTGCGCTTCCGCAAATTCGCCATGGCAGCTTCCATCTGATTTGGTGTGCCGACAAGTTCACTCTGTAAATGCGCCTCGAGTGCCAAAGCTTGAGCAGTATTCAATCGGGCACTATCGCGCAAGAGCCGCTTACCACGTTTGATTGCATCCGGTGATTTGGACGCAATCTGTTTCGTCAGGTCAATTGCTGCGCTTAATGGATCAGTTTCCAACCGTGTGAGCAACCCAATACTCAAAGCCTCTTTTGCCTGGACCACACGACCGGTTAACAGCAGTTCTGTTGCAATATCTGCTCTGACCAGGCGTGGCAATGTTTGAGACACACCCATATCCGGAATGAGGCCCCAGTGAATTTCGAACAGTGACATGCTAGTGGATTCAGCGCCGACACGGATATCACCAGCTAGAGCGATCTGCAATCCTGCTCCATATACAACACCTTGCAAACAAACGATTACCGGCACGTCCAACTCGTACCACAACATCGCCGGTTTTTGAAATTCATTCGCCGATTCACCGTCTGCCAGGTTTAAGGCTTTTTGTGAAAAAATTGCCGGATCAGAAACTGCGCCTTGTAAAAAGGATTTGTCTGCGCCAGAACAGAAATTATCCCCGGCGCCACGAATGAGTACAGCACGAATTTGACTGTCATTACCAATAGCAGTCGCAGCTGCCGTCAATTGTTCAAATCCAGCCTGATCAAGCGCATTCATTTTCTCAGGTCGATTAAGAACGACCGTCGCAATATGATCTTGTTTGGTAACGGTCACGCGCTCATTCATGGGGCGTACAACTTATAAAATACCTCGACACCCCTGCCATTATTACACAGCATTGAATCTGACTTTTACCAACGTTTTACCTGACTGAGACGGTTTACCCAACCTCGACGATCATGCTTATGTCGGCAGGATTAACGCCACGTTCGGACCAAACCTTGACAGCTTTGTCGTCCCACATCGATACAAAACAATCAATTACTCGCGCAATGACTGCATCGACTCCTACCACGCTGAGATAGGTATTTTTGGTCGCTGTACTCGTCAAACTGTGTCCATCATCCAGCGTTGCCGAAGAACGAACACTAACCGGTCCATGCTGACAAAGCGCAAATAACTCTTGGCGTAGACTCAAATCGATAGCTTTTGGCATAGGCATTTTTCGCAATTGTTCTTGCAAGTCGCGGCAGTGACTTTTCAATGCCTGAGTATTTTCCTCGGTCACTGTCACAGGAAGCGAAGAACTCAGCTGAGAAAACCAGGCCCGATACGCCTCAGTGCCGATTACGCATTTTTCAGGTGTCGGGGTATTGGGGACAGCCAATGGTGTGAAACTAGTATCCTTACCACCCATGATGTCGATATGTTGAACTACCTCGTCCGAGTAGCTCAGGGGTTTCAGATTACTATTCATTCTAACCTCGATAGTTAATGCCAGCGCTCAGACCACATGGGCCTGGACTGGATATAGTGGCGGAATGGCAATTAGCCAATAGACGATCAGAGCGATTGAGGAAAATCACGGTGCAAAGCACCCGTTGGTGATCGATTGACTGGGATGCGCCGTCGAAAACAATGGGTCAATAGCCACATTGCTGTGAATGGAAATGAATCTGATGCTGCTATCGGAACTGAACGTACCAGATTGGTGACATGGCAAATCTGCATGGCTATTCGATCGCGTCAAGCGCATCACGTACGAATAAAACCACTTACGTGAAATTGGAAACAGCTCTGTTGCACATGCATACGTCATTTTAACTTCCCTTTAACCCAGACCAGTGTTGCTCCGCCGCATCGTGCTATCGCGGCAGTCCCATATGACATCGGACAGTACGCCAAACGCAAAAAAACTAAACCAAACGCATGACCGGTGTCGGAAGATCAGCTTTGCAGTTTCGAGGTAAGTTTTATCATAGTCTACCAAAATAAACGCAGTACTAAATAACCCCCTGCAATGTACTGAAAATTTGTACCATTTACGCAACAATACTTACGCATTTTTACAACATCACTATCCATTTTTACAACAACAGCTGCTGGCTTTTTGACAGATGGGAGGGGGGTGGGCGGATAGAATCCATCAGAATTGATCAGCAAGCCACCGTTAAGCGAGTCTTCAGATTTGCTCTACTGCTGCACATCCTTTTAACAACCTACTTGAGCTGGAGTGCAACGCAATGAAACTGACCGTTTCGAGTACTGTGATGATGAACCCTCTGCTGCACTCAAACGAGCTTGCCCACCGCACACCCCCACCGCAGCGTTTGGTGGGGTTACTAGAACCTATCCAATCGTATAAATTTCAGCATGATGGGCCTCAAAAGATAATGCAATACACGCGTCCTGATCAGCAAAGTGTCTTGTTGCAAACCGCAAAGTGGCAAGAATTTCTGCCGCTTGACAATGTTAAAAACAATTCGTGCGCTGCAGTTTTCGGATTCGATTTCGACGGAATCCAAACCTGGTATCAAGTCTGGAATCGCACAACAGAGCGGACTTGCTGGTTGCTGCACAATAACCACATGAACTACGAAGCCTTTGCAATTTTGACAATGGATGCGTTGGTGTCGTTATTACCCAACTGGGATGGCACTTTGTATCACTCGCCAGACGCATTAACTGATTCAGACGACATGTGTCGTACGCCAGAAACTATCGACGCCAAACAAATCAACAATCTACTTGTTTCTGATGCGAGTACCAGCACTGTCGGACGATTGTGGTTCCAGGTCACGATTGATTCAATCAGTAACGAGAACAATACCAAGTCGCCTATGATGCCTAAGAGAAGTGGCTGGATTTGTTCAACAATTCAGATGTAGCAAAGTAGCATCAATTTAGCCTATTCCGGCTATCTTGCTCGTTACAGCTAGCCACAAAGCACCCTTGGGCGCTAAACTATGTCCTTGATCATGCTCTCTGGTTATATGTTGTCGATATCTAGCAAACTTACTATTGTTGAAAATAGTTTTGTAAAAACGGTGACAAAAGCCTGCCTAAGCAACCTGTTATTTATTTGCATCGTTGCAACCCAGTCAGTAGCGGTTGCCGAACCAGTGGTTGTGCGCCTTGGCACCGGCGGTTCGGGAGGTACTTACTTTCCCATGGGCTCCCTGATTGCCAAAGCCATTTCAGGTCCTGCTGGCATCCATAAACATGAATCATTTTTTGAAGCAGAACTTTTCGCAATAGCTCAGCGTGGCACCGGCTCTGCCAGCAACGTTAAGGATATAAGCGAAGGTTTTCTCGAAGCAGGTTTGGCTCAAGCAGATGTTGTTCATTGGGCGTTTACCGCCTCGGGCCCATTCGAGAACAAACCTCGATGTGACACCCTACGTGGTCTGGCAACATTGTATATGGAAAGTGTACATCTGATTGCTCGTGCAGATGCAAACATCACCACGATAGAAGACTTAAAAAACAAACGCGTTTCAATGGACGAGCAAGGCTCTGGAACCCAGCTCGATATGCTGCATATACTGGCGGCCTATGGGCTGAGCACGGAGTCCTTCGACGCAGTTTATCTAAAGCCTGCAGATGCTATAGATCGCCTGCGTAGAAATGAGCTTGACGCTTTTTTTATCATTGCTGGATACCCTGTCGCAGCTGTATCAAATTTAGTCGATAGTGGACAGGCCACAATTGTATCAATAAATGGAGAGCCAGCAGAATCTCTGATTGAAAAGTATCCCTTCTTCTCTAAAAACGAGATTCCAGAAAATACATACAAGAATACCGGCAATATCGAAACCCTGGGCGTACCAGCTCAGCTCATCATCGATAGCAATATTGATGAAGAACTTGTCTACAACATTACCAGCATGTTGTGGAGCAATGCCACAGAGAAACTGTTGGACAACGGCCACCCCAAGGGCAAAGAAGTACGATTAGAGTCAGCATTGACTGGTATGAACATACCGCTACATCCGGGTGCGGCACGGTTTTACACTGAGCAAGGCATGCTTAATGAGCGGTAAGTCGCCGTCGACATCATCCAATTCATGGACTGTCGGTATTGCGGTGTTGCTCATTTCTATCGGACTTGGCATAGCCGCCTTTGCATACCAGTCAACTACCCAGATTCGCGAAGCACTAGCACAAGAGGTATTGCAACAACAACATGACGTATCCGCACTCATTCAAGAATACGGCAATGTCATGCTTGCTCTTGAACGAAAACGATTTAGTTCAACACCTGAAAGTCGAACTGCATTTAGCGGTGCCATGCAATCCGCACAAAAACAATTGGAAGTAATGCGATCGAACTACACGTTCGCAAGACTGGATGGTGCTGCGAAAGCGCATGCCTATGCGAAACCAATTCTCGAAGACATAGATCAATGGTCTACCAATGGAATTTACGGATTTTCCGGTGAGAATAAATTTGTGCTCGATTTGGCAGCTGAGCGGCTAGAAGAACGCTACCCGGTGATTCAAGAAATTACACTGGAAACCAAAGTTGTCGCAAATGAACTCATCACCGAACAAACAGATTATCTGGAACGCTTTCGAAACTCTTTGCTGCTACTGCTTACCGGGTTTGCCATAACTTCTCTTACCATCGCAACATGGCTTATCAGGCAGCGCAATCTACAAGCGCGCGTTGCAGCCGATAAGGAAGAAATCGCTGATGCTGAAACCCGAGGCCGACATCAGGCCGAAGAAGCCCTACTCGGCTCAGAGCAGTTTCTACGCGCCACCCTTAACTCATTGCATTCTGATATTGCAATTCTGGACAACGACGGGATTATCACAGCGGTAAATACACCGTGGAGAAAGTTTGTGTCCAGCAACAACAAACAATACCAGAACGGCGGTGTTAACCATCACTTCGAAACCGTTCTCAAAGCCACTGCCACAACCGATTTGGAGAGCGAAGGCGTCTCTGCAGCCAGCTGGCAGATCTCAGAAGTATTGGACAATAAACGGCAAACCATGTTTTTTGAATACCCCCATAATCGAGATGCAAATCGTAAATGGAGTTTGTTATCAGTCTCAACATTTAACACCGAAGACGGACGCCACGCCGTGCTTGCGCATGAAGATGTATCAGAGAGAAAAGGACTTGAAGAAAGAGATCGGCGACTACGAGCAGAGCTTGCTCATGTGTCCCGACTAACCACAGCCGGCGAACTTGCGTCGGGTTTGGCGCACGAACTCAATCAACCATTAACCGCGATCACCCACAACTGTGATGCAGTGATGTCGAGCATTAACGGCGAATCGAGTATGAATACCGAATTGATTGAAACTGTGCATGATATCTCAGAACAAGCCCAGCGTGCAGGCGACATCATACGCAGCATGCGCCAGCTGGTACGGAAAGATACGACCGACCTGACACCAACTGATCTGAATAAACTGGTAAGAGAGACGGTTCGTTTGACCGCGCCTGAGGCGCGTGAAAAAGGCATTATAGTCAAACTGCGGCTACAAGAAGACCTGCCAAAACCCCTTTGCGACCCGGTACAGATACAACAGGTACTAGTCAACCTGGAGCGAAACAGCGTTGAGGCCATGTGGCAAGGCAACAGTACCGTAAGAGAACTGTCTATTGAAACTTCGCTAAGCAGTCCAAAATGGGTGGAGGTCGGCGTCAGTGATACAGGGCCCGGTATAGAGCCGGCGTTTTTCAGCAATCTGTACACGGCGTTTCAGACAACGAAGACGGGCGGCATGGGTTTAGGTCTGTCCATTAGCAGAACAATTGTTGAAAAACACGGTGGGCGGCTGTGGGTCGAACCAAATACCGAAGGTGTTACGACATTCAAATTCAACATACCAACTTAGTGGGGTGTAACAAAATGGAGGCTCCGGACAAAACCGTCTATGTAGTTGATGACGATGAATCCGTGCGCACAGCATTAACCAGATCGCTTGAAAAAAGGGGTTACAAGGTACAGTGCTTCGACAGTGGAAACGGTTTTCTACAAGCCTATCAATCGGGGAACGCAGCTTGTCTGGTTCTCGACGTTCGTATGCCCGGCATGAGCGGACTCGAACTCCAGGATCAAATAATTGATAAATACCCCTCTCTGCCAATCATATTCGTGACGGGCCATGGGGATATCCCGATGTCGGTGCGCGCGATGAAAAATGGTGCATTCGAATTTCTTGAAAAGCCCTACTCCGTCGACTCGTTGCAGCAGCATATTGAGCAGGCAATTGAAAAAAGCGAAGAACTAATACAAAAGGAAGCGTACACAAACGAAATCAATCGGCGCTTCGCAAAGCTCACCTCTCGTGAGCTTGATGTAATGCGTTTGCTGGTAGCCGGTATTGCTAACAATTCCAACAAGGAAATTGCTAGAGAACTCGATATTAGCCATCGAACCGTGGATGATCACCGCGCACGCATAATGTCAAAAATGCAGGCGCGTTCATTGGCGGAACTGGTCGATATGTCGAAAATTTGTGGCATTCACGAGCCTTGAACTGGTTACAAGTGCGACCAGGCGATTAAACGCCTCGCTAACCTTAGTCTAAGCCGGTAAACCGTCAAAGAAGTCCACGATACCGGTTTCTAAAGAATATTCCGCACCGACAATCAATAGTTTTTTCTGACTTATGCGCTCCTCAAGCACAGGTGATTCCTGCCTGAGATGATCAGCAGCCAATTGAATATTGGCCCGTATTGCTTGAGCGTTTAGTGCAACTTTGTCATCTCTGAGCGAGGTGTCCATAAGCGCTGAAACCGCTGGGCTTATTCGATCAACAATTGACATAAGATTCGACGAAATGGGATTGCCAGAATCGGGGCTGTCTTTTCGTTCCAGCGCGTCGATAGTTGCCGCTACTGCACCACAGTGGGTATGGCCTAATACCACCACCAACGGTGTCTCAAAACTTTGAACGGCGTATTCAACGCTGCCCAGTTGAGGCGGTGTCACCACATTGCCGGCAACCCTGATCACAAACAAGGAACCGATACCCTGGCTGAAAATCAGCTCAACCGGAACTCTGGAATCAGCGCACCCTACGATTATGGCAAGCGGGTTTTGACCCGCCAGGTAGCTGTGACTGGCCTGTCTTGCCTGGCCCTCATTACTGGATTCACTATGGGACTCATTGGCGATAAACCTCTGGTTACCGGCCTTTAACGTATTTAAGGCGTCTAAAGCTGACTGCATAATCTCGTGGTCGCGTGATGTAGTTGGTCCGATCCGCCCATTTTGCCAGTATCCAAACACTTTCATGCGGATTTCCACGCATAAGTTCCTGCTTTAAAACTATCCTTTTGGTTAACTTACTACCTGTTCACTAGTGTCAGACGGAACTAATTGCCATACTGCCCTCATGAATATTCTGCTAGTTGAAGACCACCGCCTGGTGGCTGACGCAATGAAAGTGATGCTCATGGAAATTGAGCCTGGCGTCAATATTACGGCCTGCTACTCCACTCAGCATGCCTTGTCTACAATCGATGGCGGAAAAGAACTGGATTTGATCCTGACCGATCTGTTTATGCCGGGAATAGATGGCATTGGTTTACTTGCAGGACTGCAAAATCGCGGCGTCACTATTCCGGTCGTCATTGTCAGTGGCGCTACAGAAGACAAATATATTCGAGCAGCCGTAAAAAATGGTGCAGCCGGATTCATCCAGAAAACCTTGCCTGGTGCCGAAATGATGGCCGGATTGAAGCAGGTTCTTTCCGGTGGCCGTTTTTTTCCGGAACGCTACCTCAGTGAAAGTGCAACCGATTCAACAGCAGATACCGAAACAACGCTGACTGGTCATAAAGGCGCAACTATCCCGCGACCTGGTGAAAAACAATTGCAGGTATTACGTCTGATGGCAGAAGGTAATTCGAATAAACAGATTTCACAGATCGTCGGTATCTCGGAAGCCACAGTTAAATACCACACCTCCCAACTATTCAAGCTATTGTCGGTTAAGAACCGAACCTCATGCGTTCGCGAGGCACAGAGCTGTGGTTTACTAGCAGCGTACGACGAAGCCTGACGCGTAAATTTCCTGCGCGAGCGTAGTACGTTAAGCACACTACGTTGTGGCGCACTACGCTAAATAAAGAGCACTCAATTCGAAAACGTATTCAAACAGTTGCTTTCGAGCGACCTGTAAAAAGTGCGTATGGAATAAGAGCGACCAACGCTACTACCCATTTCACACCCAGATCACCCATGGCCAGTTGCGGCCAGACTACGCCCGTACCAATAAAAGCCAGCGCATAAAATAAGAACGTATCGAATACCGTGCTGATAACTGATGATGTAAACGGTGCAACCCACCAGTCTCTGGTGCGCAATTTATCGAACACCGATACATCGAGTAGCTGCGCGATCAGGAACGCCACACCAGATGCGAGTGCAATGCGAGGATCGGCAAAGTACAAGGATGCAATAACACCCACGGCAAACCCTGCATAGACCAGCAAACGCGCTTTGCTGACGCCGAAATATCGATTCATCAGATCGGTAATCAGAAACGCAAATGGGTACGTCAGCGTACCCCAGGTGAGCCAGGAGTTAATCTGAATCGGAACCAGCATGTTTGATGCAACTATGACGATTGCCATCGCAACGATGGATAAAACAAGTGCTTTATTCGCGTTCAAAATGAGAATACCAAGCAGGTCCAAAGGCGCGCATTGTAACCGGTCCAGTCCATCAGCGACACCAAAATTTACCGTAAACTCTCATAACAGCTATGTCTGGCCAGACCATTTGCGGATAATGCTGTTAATGTTTGAGCGCTCTGTGGTGTTTAGTCTCAGTTTGTCACCTAAGTTCTTAATGCGCTTATCATCAACCACATGAGGTTTCCCGGCCGACGCTAAAGAGTCACGATGCAACCGCAGCCGATCCAGCTCTAAACTATCTCTGTCGTACTCAATTTCCAGCTCATCCATCGCCAGTCGCAAACCGTTAAGATAATTCTCGAGGAAGGGTTTCTCCAATTCAGGAGGGCAGGCACCGCTGTAGCTATTCACGTCACTACCTTCTTTCGCCCCATTCTCTGCCGTGCAATACAAAGCAATGCCTACCTCGTACCCGGCACTGTAAGCACTGGCATCAGGTGTGACGCCATGCTCTGCACAGTCTTTGACATAACGATTAAGCGCATCCGCCGATTTTCCATCTTCACCGTGTTTATAACCCAGTGTCTGCCAGTCGTTTTGCAAACAGGTTTTTTCGCTGACCGAACAACCGGGTGCGGTGGCGAGAAATGCCATGGTTGCTATCAGTAAAATGATGCGCTTGCCAAACTTTTTCATAAATGCAACGCTCATAAATTCTCCCTTAATGACTCCGTCCTGTTGTCGATCAAACCGTTTGCAGCCAATCAAAGCTATCCTCAGCCTCTCCCCACTGTATAGCATTCAATTCTGCGCGAATATCTCGAATTAGCGAACCAGGCGCCCCACTCCCAACCTGATATTCGCGACCTTTGTAAATGAACGTTGTTACGGCTGCCAGTACAGCCGCTGTCCCAGCCAGGCCGGCTTCGGTTCCAGGTTTTGCACAAAGTTCAAGTAGCTCCTTAACATCAAAATTCCGCTCCTCCACCTTCAGACCACGACTTTTGGCCAAGGTCAAAATGGAATCGCGTGTCACGCCATGAAGGAAAGAGTCATCTAAAGGTTTGGTGATGACTGAATCACCATCAATCAAAATGAAATTTGCTGCGCCGGTTTCCTGGATATCACCGTCGGGGCAAAACAAAACCTGATGCGCATTGTGTTCTTTTTTCGCGCGCATGCAGTGCTTTAGGGCACTGGCGTAATTGCCTCCACCTTTAACCATGCCGTGATCGGGTCCGCAACGAACACCGACATCGTCGAGCAGGATACGAAGCGATGCTTCGCCACCGGAGAAATAATCACCCACCGGCGAAAGTAAAATATACAACAATGATGTATCGCTGGGATCAGCTGCTTTTCCAATCGCTGCTTCTGTACCAATATGCGTTGGTCGGATGTACATTGAGGCTGGAGGCGCTGGCACCTCATTTCGGTATTGACCGACAATACTTAATATCATTTTTTCGGTTAGTGCATAATCAATCGGCGGTAAAAACAAAAGCTCACTACTTTGGCGAAAGCGCTCTATATTTTTATCCATACGAAAAACCTTGACCGAGCCGTCTTTGTGCAAAAACGCTTTAAGCCCTTCAAAACACGTACTGGCATAATGAAATACATGTGCACCAGGGTGAAGGTTGATTTTGTCTGCATCAATGGTTTGAATATCGCCCCAACCATTGTCGAAGGTACTAATTGTCATCTGCGGCATAAATTGAGTGCCGAATTCACCAGCCATAGTTTGAAACCTGTGTTAAATTTTTATCTGAACGATAATTTACACGAGCGCAGCAGAGGCGCAAAGTACTAATTGATGAAAATATCGACCCACGCATAGGCCCACAAGAAAAGGCTAACCAAAACCGCCGCAGACCCCATGTCTTTTGCGCGGCCAGAGAGTTCGTGTTGCTCTAAACCCACTCTATCGACCACAGCCTCTACAGCACTATTGAGCAGCTCTACTATCAGCACTAATGCTGTCAGACCGATCAACACAATACGCTCCACCGGACCATCTGCGATAAAGAAAGCCAGTGGAATGAAAATCAGGGCTAATAACAACTCCTGTCGAAAAGCAGCTTCGTGCCGAAAGGCGGCTTGCAATCCTTTCATGGAATAACCACCAGCCTTGATAATCCGGGTTATGCCAGTATTAGCCTGCTTTTTCTCATTCATGGTTAATGTGCCTTTTCCTCTTCTTGTACAAGTGACCGTTTAGCGCTTTGGTTAACAAGAGACCAATCACGTTCATCAGCATCTCAATTGGGCTGATCGGGTGGTAATATCGTGCCATGAAATCTGCACTACTGGCACTATTATTAATGTGGATAAATACCGGCCATGCAAACTATGCCAATGCACGGCTGGTAACGGTTGCTTCCAGTTTACGCCACGTTTGGCCACACATGATAATCGAAGTATCCAAATCCACGAAAGCTGCGTGTCACTTGCGGCTCTTCTGGAACTTCTGCTTGGAAAATCACACCAGGGGTAATGTACGCTCAGTCGCCATTCGAAACGTACTGATGGGCGGGTGTCGATGCTGATTGAACCCGCAGTCATTATTATGCATTTCAGATGGATTACACCTGGTGCCACAAGGCGAATAATAAACACTAAACTCAACGCATGATTTACAAGTATTTTACAAACGCAAGACGCAGCTTTGATTCGCTCAACGAGCAAGAAATCCTTGCGTTGGCAATATCATCTGAAGAAGACGATGCCCGCATTTATCGCGCCTATGCTGATGGACTGCGAGAAAACTATCCGGCCAGTGCCAGCGTCTTTGATGCCATGGCTGCTGAAGAGAATGAACATCGTGCAAGATTGATTGATCTGCACAAACAACGCTTCGGAAACAACATCCCGCTACTACGACGTGAACATGTACGCGGTTATTACGAACGTAAACCAGACTGGCTGGTTAGACCACTGTCGCTGGAGAAAACCCGTGCCATGGCCCAAACTATGGAGAAACAGGCTGAGTGCTTTTATCAGGCTGCAGCGAAAAAAGCCGGTGATGCAGACACACGCAAATTGCTAGGTGATCTGGCGCTTGCCGAAGCAAATCATGAGAGTCTGGCGATAAAACTTGGACAGGAACTCACACCTGAGCCAGTACTGACCGAAGAAAAAGAGAAAGAACACAAACAATTTCTACTGACCTACGTACAACCCGGACTTGCCGGGCTAATGGATGGTTCAATATCTACACTTGCGCCAATTTTTGCAGCCGCATTCGCAACCGGTCGAACCTGGGATACCTTTTTAATTGGCTTATCAGCGTCCGTCGGTGCCGGTATTTCCATGGGCTTCACAGAAGCGGTGCACGATGATGGCGTACTCACCGGGCGCGGCTCACCCGTAAAGCGTGGACTGTCCTCTGGCATTATGACCACATTGGGTGGGCTTGGCCATGCATTGCCCTATCTGATACCCAATTTCAAGATCGCCACAACGATAGCGATCGCCATCGTAGTCATCGAGCTGTGGCTGATAACCTGGATACAGAACCGCTACCTGGACACACCATGGGGACGTGCCATGTTTCAAGTCTTGCTTGGCGGCTCATTGGTTTTTGCTGCCGGAATACTAATTGGTCACGCTTGATTCCATGACACAGAACTCCCCTCTTCGCCAGGCTATTCGACAACGCTATAAACAAAGCGAACCCGAGATCGTCGCCGAACTACTAAACGAATGTAATCTGTCAACACGTGAACGACACATGCTCAGTGAAAACGCAGCAGCTGTCGTAACCGCACTTCGTACAGAAAACAATCCAAGTATCATGGAGAGCTTTTTAAGCGAGTACGGTTTATCAACCAAAGAAGGGGTCGGACTCATGTGTCTGGCTGAGGCGCTGTTACGCGTACCTGATGCTGAAACCATCGATCAACTTATTGCCGATAAAATCGAACCATCAAACTGGGGCTTACACCTGGGCGAATCCAGTTCAAGTTTAGTCAACGCCTCCACCTGGGCTTTGTTGTTAACCGGCAAAATACTCGATGACTCAATTACCGACGAAGGCAATCCCAATCCGGTTGCTGCATTGCGTCAACTGATACGACGACTTGGGGAACCAGTGGTGCGCACGGCTGTTAGTCAGGCGATGAAAATGCTGGGCAAACAGTTTGTACTGGGCCAAACCATAGATGAAGCGTTGAAAGAGGCACGTGCTCTTGAATCTTCCAACTACACCTACTCGTACGACATGCTTGGTGAAGCGGCACGAACTTACGATGATGCAGAACGCTATTTCAAATCCTATGCAAACGCAATTGAGCAAATCAGCGAGGTTGCCGGTGAACAAGTAGCCGATAAACCTGGCATCTCTATCAAACTATCGGCACTACACCCACGCTACGAATATGCACAACGTGATGCCGTATTGCATAAACTGCTTCCTCGTGCCCAGGCACTTGTCGATATGGCAGCAAAAGCTAACATCGGATTAAACATCGATGCAGAAGAAGCTGATCGACTTGACCTTTCATTGGATATTATCGAATCGCTTATGCAAAATCTTGCCGTACCCAATTGGGATGGCTTTGGCATTGTAGTGCAGGCTTACAGCCGACGCGCTTTACCAGTGCTGGACTGGCTGTTTGATCAATGCCATACCCTGAACCGACGCATAATGGTCCGCTTGGTTAAGGGTGCGTACTGGGATGCCGAAATAAAACTGGCACAGGAACTCGGATTAGCCAACTTTCCAGTCTATACCCGTAAAGCCCATACCGATTTAAGCTACCTGGTATGCGCACAACGCTTGCTGGATAATCGCGACATTATCTATCCGCAATTTGCTACACATAACGCGCATACGGTAACTGCAATTAAGTACCTTGCCGGTGCTGAATCCAACAACTACGAGTTTCAACGATTGCATGGCATGGGTGAAGCCTTGCACCAGCATATAATGGATAAGCACAAGACACGCTGCCGAATCTATGCACCAGTAGGTGCGCACGTTGATTTACTCGCTTATCTGGTCAGGCGTTTACTTGAAAACGGTGCTAACAGCTCGTTTGTCAATCAAATCGTTAATACTGATCTTTCGGC
>CAYTJF010000014.1:16636-43318 GCA_964437945.1 uncultured Granulosicoccaceae bacterium | reverse complement strand
ATCCGTAGCGGTCCTCCTCCAGCAGCAAGATCAGAACTGAACCGGCAAGTTAATGAGCTTACAAGCGAACTGAACAACAAGGTTGCCGGCTCAGAAACGTTATCGCAACTGGGCGTTGGTTCAGTCGTTGACCGACCGGTTGAAAGACCGGATGAAGTTGAAGGACTGCAGCGTGGGGATAAAAGTACTGCGGTTGAGGCACTGCAAGAAGACTTGAACGCAGCGGGTTATAACACAGGTGAACCCGATGGTGATTTTGGACCGAGGACCGAAGCTGAGGTGCAACAATTTCAGCAAGACAGAATCGATCATCTGAATGGTGTTCAAAACGGACCCTTGCCACCCAACGATCACGCGATAATCGGTTTTGAAATATCCCGCCTGGAAAACGAACTCGACTCAGGGGTA
Source organism: uncultured Granulosicoccaceae bacterium (assembly GCA_964437945.1). GTDB lineage: Bacteria > Pseudomonadota > Gammaproteobacteria > Granulosicoccales > Granulosicoccaceae > Granulosicoccus. Next base: position 42,910 of record CAYTJF010000014.1, on the reverse strand, counting down.
GCTGGTGCCGAAACACGCCGGCAACTTGATCGCGTTTTGGCGTCACGGCCAATCGATGTCCCCCCCGTTGACGGGCCAGTCGGACCCGTTCCTCTCACTGGAGACCCGGTGACAGATCGTCGTATCGCTGAGCTACACCCTGAGGTGCAACAGCGTGCTGCGAAATTTGTGAATGAGGTGAAAGAGGAGCTCGATATTCCATTACTACGGGTTTCTGATGGCCTTCGTACGTTTGCGGAGCAAGATGCGTTGTATGCACAAGGTAGAACAGCGCCCGGAAAAGTAGTAACCGGCGCCAAAGGTGGTCAAAGCTATCATAATTACGGTCTGGCTATTGATATTGTGGAGATAAAAAACGGTGAACCCAACTACGATATTGATTACGATGCGATTGCTGTGATTGGAGAAAAATATGGATTTGAGTGGGGTGGAAATTTTACAGATTTAGATGACAGGCCTCACTTTCAGTATACCGCTGGACTCCATTGGAGTGAGTTGAAGGAACGATCTAACAATGGCGCCAATCCTTATGTGGATTTGAACTAATAATTCAGAGTGAATAAACTTCTTTTAAAATTTTTATTGCTTGTTTGTCCGTTGTTCAGTACTGCATGTGCGACAACGAACATCAACGATTGCGATGGCGTTGTTGCTTACTTCAATCAACTGTCGACAGATGATTTCAGAAAGAATCTAAAGCCCGAGTTACTGCCTGAGGTATTGTCAGATGCAACCGAAGGTAGTGAGGGTGTTTTGTACCGGGACGATAGCGAGGATATAAGACTTATTGAGTTAATTTATTATGGAGGGATGGGAAAAAAAATAGTGAATTACACCATTTTTGATGAGCAAAACTATCGAGTCGACATTTCCCGAGTGGTTTACGACAAGCCGATTAGTGTTACGAAAAACCCAATAGAAAAAGACCGATTAGCTAAGCGGGTCGATACATGTGATGGTGTCGAAGTCGATGTTTACACAGACAGACCGGAAAGCGGCGATTTAAAGGCGCGTACGTTGAATGAATTGCTGCAAATAATACCGATTGACGAATGAAAGAGTGGTGTATTGCCACTTATTTTGATTTGCAAAAAACCACTTGGCAGGTCATTTATCCTTACGTCGCATATTCCCAAAAACGAATATTGATGCTCGTATCTGCGGCAAGCCCTTCCAGCTAACTTTCATAATCTACCTGCTCAAGAGGCAGGCACATACGGTTAATTGGTATCTGTGTTCTATGGCGCGTTTGGGATTTCGTTCGTTGAAGCAGGTTCTGGCCCCTTGTAATGATTTTGATTTACCGAAATGCTTTCACACCAGGATTGGTTCTGTTCAATCACGGCTTTATCCAACTTGAGTGAAGTAACAGGCATCGGCTGGATGGCTAGCTTTTTATCTGTGGAAAGTCTTTGTTCATCAAGACAACTGGATGTTTTTGGAAACGGTTTAACTAAATTGACTGCGAGTTTTTTGGTTAGATCAGTAATAGCCGTGCGAATACTGTGGATCATTGAATTCTATTCCTGTATTGCAACGAAACAAAGATGGTTGCTCATTGAGTCACACGACTAATTTTCTAATACCCGACATAAGCCAAGGTCGACAAATGACAGTATCGTTTGCCCGGTTTTGCCAGAAAGCAGTGCGTATGTCGATCAGTTTGATTGGGATAGTAAGTCCATTGACACTGCTATTCAATCACCTAGTGGGACTACCTAAAGGTGTTATTTTTGTGAAAACCATAGACTGATGACAGATTTTGTTTTTGATAAAACCGTCATAGCCACAGACATCTAAAGTTCGGTAGTGGATTTGTGGGTTGGCTATTCGAATTACCTTTCAGTAACCCGTTAAATCAATATCTAGCGATTGTGTTTAGCTAAAAATATTCTGACTAATAATAAGAACTATTACGGGTAATAAACTAATAAGAATGCACAAGAAAAGTATCTATAGAATCGCTTATCAGATTTTGAAAATTATGACACTCAGCAGGGACAGCCAATTTTGTGCTTGCCTCACATATTTAAACCAGAAGTTGTTATATGTGTAACTTGCAAGATGATGGAACAACAATTTCGTATCGGAAAAATATTGGCGTTAAAGTGGGGAACGCTGACCTGGCAGACCGGAGTGTAATCGGTACCAGGATAGTGCGAAACTGATTTGCCGGTATTATGGCAAGTACACCGGTTCGGATAACGTTGTCTGGTGAATATGTCAACGGTAACACGCTGGTTCAGGATAACTTTTTCCAGGGCCCTAACGTATTCAAAGCAATCCAGGTTGGGAATCCACAAATTATCGTCAATTGGGATAACTATAACGTCAACCCACCTGCCGTAGTACCAGATAATTATCACGTTTATAAATACCCTAAAAGCATCCGGGTGCGCAACAACGTCATAAGAACCCTGAAAGAGGGTGGGAAATACTCTGTAGCGATACAGCTTTACTTTCCGACAGTCGTAGAAAACAACTGTGTAATAGGGCCTTTTTACAACGGTATATCATCGAAGGGTAGCTTTAACAATGTGGTTGGTAACACCATAGTAGGGACCACAGGCGGTGGAGCTCTGTACATACGTGATGGCGGTTCAAATCTTTATGCCAACAATGTTGTCATTGATAGCGACAGTGCTTTTACGTTTTGGAGTGGCACCTATAACATCATGACGCGCAATCATTTTGAACGCGCTAGTTGGGCTGGACCAAATGACAGACCGGGTGATTCGGAACCCAATAAATTAGGTGTGATATTCAGAGGTGGTCACGACGGAGAACGCTTTTACGACAATCTACTCTCAGGAGATACCATTTTCGATCGTCTTTCAAATCAACCAACCAACTTTGATCAAAGCAGCCTAAACGGTATTGAGAACTACTGGTTAAGACCCAAAGACGGCCTGATAACCCGCAATACGTTTAAAAATAATGACCCTGATGTGAGTGCTGCCGTTCTTGGGGCGGATATAGGTTTCGATCCAAGTGGGGTTTAGGTTGATCACAATGGTCGCGTTAACGGTACTGAGAAATTTGCTGTGACCGAGACAGAGCTGTTTTCAAATCTGTTAGATGGCATCGATCGGGCTGGAGAAAATCAGCTCACAGGTTCGCCAGCTTACCAATTCCTCAACAGATACTGACGCAAGCGCTTGACCAGTCTTCTGATAAGGGACGAGGTAAATAAACCTAAGAGATGGTGGTTCAATAACGCATCTCCAACCACGCGTTTTGCTCCAGATCGTAATCGCATTGGTTTTGACCATACTAAATTTGGCGCTAAGTTCGGTATTGTACAAACATTCCATGCTCCTGAAGAATGTCGCAGACCCTAGTTCAGTTTGAGCCTGATTGGAGAGGTATTTCTGGACTGCAGGTTTACCTGCAGTCCTTTAGATACATCAGTCCGTTGTTGATAGCAGGACAACCAAAATTCTTATTTGTACGTTGGCATTAGTTTCACGAAAATGGACAGCGGTTACAGTCTCAAGTAATAAACCTTTGGTCGATTTAAGTAACCAAAATATTTGATGTTCAAGGTGGCGTTTTATCGATTGAGACATGGTTTTTAGAAACTTACTGTTCGTTTGCTTCAACTATCGTCTTGTAAATATGAAGCGTAATCGGCAATTAACTCTTTAAGATGCATAATCAGTAAGTAGTTTCAAGATAAGAAAAACGCCGACATCAAGTCACGCAATCGGCTCCTTCATATATTCCCACTCCACAGATAAGACTAGAAATATTGATCATATTGGAACAGAGTATTAATCACTTTGATGCATATTAATGCTGATGCTTGAATTACAACAACTTTGTGGTAAAAATGAGATCAACCTGAATTGAACATGAAATTTTTAAAATATTCATTTAAAACAACAACTAAGATCACCGGCTTAAGTGTCATCCAAGACGGGTATATGACGAAGCTGAAACTAACACAGGAAATTTAAAGATCGCTGGCCAAGAGGCTACAGTTATTAGTAGTATTACCAACGTCGGTAACTAAACCGCTTATATAGATAGACTAAATATGTTGCAGCATCAATTTAGGAATCAAGAAAGCCCAGAGGCATTATTGGCCTGTCAGATGGTCACGTGGGCAAAAGCAAAGTTAAGTTTTCACATCACCATGAAGCAGGTCTATCGCGATAACTACACCTTCGAGAGGGCTGAAGCTTTACGTCAACAAACAGTTGATGGCAACTTTAACTGGTTACCCGCAGTGCGCTTTGTTAACGCCGATGCTTTGTGTGGTGCAAACGGTGAGTACGATACTGTGTCTGAAACGCTGTTGCTCAACGCTGACTTGGCAGGTTCTGACCTGGCTGCTCAAACATTTGTTGTAGAGGCAAGCCACCACTTGGAAACTGTGTTAAATGTTGGTGAAGCTGACACTAGCAATGATGAAGTTGAGATGTCTGTCCAGGGCGCTTATATGGTGTGCTGAGTGCACCGGCTAGGCTCTAAACAAAAAATACCCACCACAAATCTATTCAGTCGTTCTACTCGAATCAAATCTTCGCATTTAATTAAAGTATCCTCGCATTGAATCAAATCAATGTGCACTGTTCGTGCGTTTCTGCTTGTTCTAGAAAAATATCACTGCCGTTGCTAACGAATCGGTAGCCGTTGTTCATTGTGTACATTAGTGCGTGTCAATTTTGGTAATCGCTTCGGCAAGCGAGCAGGCTGGACTGCTATTACCATTAGCTGGCGGTGCTGTAAATCTGCGTTTGCGCGTTGTTTTCTATCCAAACTCGCCGCCAATCTGTCTCTACACGCTAAATGGAAGGAATTTACTCCTCTAAAGTGATATAAATAACCAAAACTGGTAAACCTGAATGGGTAAGTAACCAGTATCGAACTACTGGATTAAATCACTGAATTAATCCTCGTACCTGCACCTAAGGAGATCAATTTCGATGAGCATGAGAATTAACCGGCGCCAATTTCTAACTGGCACTGCGGCAGTTGGTATCAGCATTACGTTTCCCAAGGGTGTTTTTGCTCAAGATGGAAAAGTTAATTTCTACAACTGGGATACCTACATTGGTGAAAACACCATTGAAGAGTTCGAATCAGCTACCGGTATTAAAGTCCAATACGATTTGTATGCCGACAACGATGAATTGTTTGCCAAACTCAAAGGTGGCAATCCTGGCTACGATCTGATCGTCCCTTCTAACGACTTCATTGAACGGATGCTCGATGCTGACATGTTGTTGCCATTGAACAGAGCAAAAATTCCTAACGCGAAAAACATTGACGTTGCGTTTATGGACCCAAGTTTCGACCGGGGTCGTAAGTTCAGTCTGCCATACATGTGGGGCACTATCGGTATTGGTTATCGTAAATCTGCAGTGGATGGAGAGGTGACTTCCTGGGCAGACGTATTCGATTCGGATAAATACTCTGGGCGTATTGCATTAATGAACGAATCAACAACCGTTATACAAATGGCCATGAAATACCTGGGCAATTCGATAAACGACTGGACCGATGAGAACCTGGCGGCGGCTGAAGCGCTGATCATTAAACAAAAGCCTCATATCACTGCTTTTGCACAAGACAACGGCCAGGACTTGTTACTGTCGGGTGAGGTTGATCTGGCGATGGAATGGAACGGCGATATTCTGCAAATAATGGAAGAAGACGACGATATCGGTTATGTGGTTCCAAAAGAAGGCGGATTGCTTTGGGAAGATGCCTTGTGTATTCCGAAAGGGGGAGAGAACGTTGAGAACGCGCATGCGCTGATCAATCACTTGCTCGATGGCGAAGTTGGTGCTGGTATCGCAAGCTTTATAAACTACGCTACGCCAAACACTGCGGCGCAGGCATTGATGGATAAATCCTATATGGAAAATCCGGCAATTTTTCCTTCGGCTGAATCCACCAATATCAGTGAAGCTTCCGTCTACGCTGGCGCTGAATGGGTTCGTAAGATTGATGAATCCTGGACACGCATTAAAGCGGCCGGATAATTTTCTTGTACTCGCTTAAATGTCGCTAAAAGCGGCATTAGCAAGAACCCAATCATGGCCAGCATCGCGCTGGCCATGATTGACTTCCGGTAAACTTAGCGTTTGGATAGTTTCAGGCAAAAACCACTCTCATTTCTTTCCTACGGCATCCCGTCGATAGGTTGGTTATTGCTGTTTTTTATGGTGCCTCTGGGCATCATATTTATGTATAGCTTCGGTGAGAACATCTCCCTTGTAGAAGTTAAAACCACCTGGACGTTTGACAACTACGCTCGAATTTTAGAACCCGAGCTAATGACGCTGCTGTGGCGTACCCTGTGGATTTCATTGCTGGCAACGCTTATCTGTCTGGTTGTTGGGTTTCCTGTTGCTCTGGTTATTGCCACGGCCAGCCCATCGGCGAAAACCTGGTTACTACTATTGATCATGCTGCCTTTCTGGACCAACTTGCTTATTCGAACCTATTCCTTGTTGAATATTCTGGGTACCCGCGGACGACTTAACGAGATGCTGGGCTGGATATGGATGCGCTCCAACGATTTTTTGGTATTCGCTGGAGCCGGAGATTTAAGTTTACTTGGGGATAAATTTGTACCCATTAAATTTCTGGGTACACCCGGTGGTGTTGTGTTGGGTATTGTTTATGTGTCGCTACCCTTTGCCATTCTCCCAATTTATTCAGCGCTGGAGCGAATGGATACTTCCTATCTTGAAGCCAGTATGGATTTAGGGGCAGGGCAATTGCAGACCTTTTTTAGAATACTGGTTCCACTGGCCATGCCCGGTATTGTGACTGCATTTATCCTTACTTTTATACCAGCATTGGGTCAGTTTTTAATACCAGATCTGTTGGGGCGAGGGCAGGTTGACATGATCGCCAATGTTATACAACGACAATTCAAAGGTGCCAACGATTGGCCGTTCGGATCGGCGCTGTCGCTAATGTTGTTATACGTTACTTTCATCCTATTGGCCTTGCGCGCCTTTGGTGATGCGGCTCGTGCACGACGTGAGGCGAATCGGTAAATGGCCGGAATAAAACGGTTTCGAAACAAGAAAAAACCATTCGACTATTCGAAGAAGTGGTCGTTACGCGGCATATTTCTCATTGCTACCCTGTTTCTATATGTTCCCATAGTTGTGTTGATTATTTTCTCATTTAACAACTCTCGCCGAGGCGGCAATGTTATCTGGAAAGGCTTTACCACCAAGTACTATGGCAAGGCGTTTAACAACGATGATCTGATGCTGGCGTTTGGTAATACGATAACCATTGCGGTGGTTGCAACCATTGTGAGTGTGATACTTGCTACCTGCACAGCCATTCTGCTGTGGCGTTTTCGTTTTCCTTTCAAGCCGCTGGTCGAAGGCCTGGTGTCTTTGCCTATCGTGATTCCTGAAATCTGTATGGGTGTATCCTTAGCCCTGTTCTTCTCCTCTATTGGTTGGTTAGGCAACACCAGTGAAATATGGCCGTTGAATTTAATCAATGTAACGATTGCGCACATCACCTTTTGTTTTCCATTTGCAGCCATGGTTATTCGGGCGCGTTTGCAAAGTTTTAATCGCGAAATGGAAGAGGCTGCCTATGACTTAGGTGCCACGGAATATCAGGTGTTCAAAGATATTTTGCTACCCCATTTAAAACCTGGTTTGGTCGCAGGTGCCTTGCTCGCTTTTACCTTGTCGCTCGATGATTTTATTGTGACCTTTTTTACTTCGGGGCCAAACACGGTAACTTTGCCGGTAAAGATATATTCCATGGTGCGATTCTCTGTGACACCCGAAATCAATGCTGCATCGACCGTGGTAATTGTATTAACACTGGTTCTAACCGTTTTCGCATTACGCTTCCAGAACAAAGACAGTGCACAACAGCAATAAACCGGCATGACTGATAACTCCATCGTATCCATAAAACATCTATCCAAATACTTTGGAAAAGTTGCTGCGCTTGATGACGTGTCTTTTGATATAAAGGCCGGAGAGATATTCGCGCTGCTCGGACCTTCAGGTTGTGGTAAGTCCACGCTGCTAAGAATCATATCTGGATTTGAAACACCGTCAGCAGGTGAGCTCCTTCTCGATGGTAAAGATCTCACACCATTAAAGCCGAACAAACGTCCCATCAATATGGTGTTCCAGTCATATGCGGTATTTCCGCATATGAGTGTCGAAGAAAACGTGGCATACGGACTAAAGATGGAAGGTGTTGGTAAGGCTGAGATCAATACACGAGTGGCGCAAAGTCTTGAACAAGTTCACCTGAGTGAGTTCGCCAGTCGTAAACCGCACCAACTCTCTGGTGGACAACGCCAGCGAGTTGCGCTGGCGCGCGTTCTGGTTAAAAAACCACGATTGTTACTGTTGGACGAACCACTATCTGCACTGGATGCCAAACTACGTGATGCTATGCGGCTGGAATTGGTTAAGCTACAACAGGCCGTCGGTATCACGTTTGTTATTGTCACCCACGATCAATCGGAAGCCATGGCTATAGCTGATCGGATTGCTGTGTTAAATGAGGGTCGACTCAGGCAAGTAGCGACGCCATCGGAACTGTATCAGCAGCCCGTAGACGCCTTTGTAGCAGATTTTGTAGGCACAATTCATTCGTTCAGTGTTACAACTGCTACCCAACAAACCGGTGGATTTATTGTTGGTACTGCGGAGTTGGGGAACCTGGATATACCCGCCACAGCAGTTGCTCAAGGTATCTATAACCTTAATGAGCTTATTGGGAACGCGGTTCTCGCCGTTCGACCCGAACACATTGGAGTGTCTCCGACTCAGCCTGCCAATGGCGATGCAGCTTTACTTGGCAAACTGGGTGATATCGCGTTTCAAGGCCAATATTCCATTGTGGAAATTATGCTTGATAACCGAGCGTCACTGACAGCAATAGCGAGCAACGCAGATGCACAAGCCTTACACAACGCAGGCACAGGCTCTGCTGTATGGGCACATTGGGATGTGGCGAACATGTTGTTGTTGCCCATTGAAGCCTCTGGGGAAGCCACTGGGGATGCCACTGGGGATGCCACTGGCGGTGCCGGTGAGGTAAGCGTTACTGGCAATGCCGAGTAAACCCACCAATGGACCGCATCAGTAACTACTACACGGCTACGCTCAACGACCCAACAATATACCCCGAGCTTAAGTCCGATTTAACGGTTGATATTGCCATAGTAGGCGGCGGTTTTACTGGTGTAGCAACAGCAGTGGAGCTGGCCGAACGCGGGTTCAGTGTGGCTTTGTGTGAAGCAAATCGAATCGGTTGGGGAGCTTCTGGTCGCAATGGTGGTCAAGTCACCGGTAGTCTGTCAGGTGATCAGGCAATGCTAAAACGCTTACGCAAAACACACGGTAAAGAGGCTGAGGATTTTATCTGGCATCTGCGCTGGAAGGGGCACAATATTATTCGTCATCGTATTGACCGCTACGGTATCGATTGTGATTTGAAAACAGGTCACTTGCACACGGCCTGGAGGCAAAGTGATGTGGCGGCCTTCGTCAATACCGTTGAGTTGGCGCACAGCTATGGCATGGAAGAGGAGGTAGCGTGGTTATCAACGCAGGCTGTTCACGATATGCTGGAAACACCACTGTATAAAGGCGGAATCTACAATAAACGATGCTTGCATTTGCATTCGCTGAACCTGTGCGTTGGCGAAGCCCGGGCCGCCACATCGTTGGGTGCGCAACTATTTGAACAAACACAGGTGCTGGATATCAAAGGTGGCACTGACCCACAAATCGTAACAGCCAACGGTGTTATTCGAGCAAAGAAAATTGTGCTTGCGGGGAATGCGTATCATCGACTGGCAAGAAAGCAATTGGGTGGATTACTGTTTCCGGCAATCCTTGGAAACATGACCACAGAGCCATTGGGCGATAGCTTGGCGGCACAAATAAACCGGCACGATGTCGCGGTTTATGACAGCCGTATGGTCCTCGACTACTATCGTCTAACTGCAGACAAGCGACTGATGTTTGGTGGTGGCACTAACTACAGCGGACGTGATATTAGCAATGTGGCCGATGCCTTAAGGCCATCGATGGTTAAAACATTCCCGGCTTTAAAAGACATATCCATCGATTTTGCGTGGACAGGTTCAGCCGGAATTGTGATGAATCGTATTCCGCTGGTTGGCAAGTTTGACCATAACGTTTACTACGCGCAAGGTTATTCAGGCCACGGCATTGCAACGTCCCACATCGTAGCAGAAGTGCTCGCCGAGGCGTTAACCGGCACACTTGAGAACTTTGATGTGTTTGCGGGTTTTGAACATCGCCGTGTGCCAGGCTCGCGTTTGTTTGGTAATGGCTTGCTGGCCTTAGGGATGTGGTACTACCAGTTCAAGGAAAAACTGGCAGGTTAAAGCTTATCCTGCAGCGCATACCACGACATCGCGCCTTTGAGCAGCAGCGAGCGAGTTGAATATCCGCCCGGAAAGCGTCTGCAAACAAGCTTGTTCAATACATCCAAATCTGTTTTGTCACCGCTAATGGCTTTGGCAATAACGCGACCTGCTTCGATGGATAATGCAACGCCATGTCCTGAATAGCCGCTGGCCGAATACACGCGTTGTTTTACTTTTCGCACCATTGGAAGCCTGGAGCGTGTGATTGCGAGTGTGCCACCCCACGCATAGTCAATACGCACATCATGCAGCTGGGGGAACACCTCCAGTAAGGGTTTTTTAACCATAGCGGTGATGTCTTTAGGGAATCGATACCCGTAGTTTTCTCCACCGCCAAACAATAGTCGTTTACTTGAGCTTAATCGAAAGTAGTTCACCACAAAACGGGAATCGAAGACTGCGTTATCTTGTGGCAACAGACGTTCTCCACGTGCGCCCAGTGGCTCTGTTGCGATCATAAAATTGTTTATTGGCATGACACGTTTTTGTACCGCTGGGTCCAACCCATCAAGATATCCGTTACATGCCAGTACAATATTCGTTGCACGTACTGACGCTTTAGTCGTTCTTACAACATGGTCTTTGCGTGGCTTGCGATCTATTGCTACAACGGCACTCATCTCAAAAACAGACGCGCCCAATTCACTTGCGGCTTTGCCCAGACCAATACCGAGTTCCAATGGGTGAATATGTCCAGCTCCATGATCGATTCTGCCACCGTAGTAGTTAGGAGAATCCACCAGATCTCGTAGTCGAGCTTTTGACAGTATTTCATAATGACGGTAGTTGTATTTGCTTACCATCATGTCGCAATAGCGTTGTTCATAGCCAAAGAGTTTCGGCCGATGCATTGCAGCGACGATGCCAGGCTTATACTGAGCATCAATTTTGTGCGCCTTACACAAATGATGAACGGTTCGCTTTGCACGTTCGCTCAGTTGCCAAAGTGCGTGCGCGTGTGCAACGCCATACTGTCGCTCCAATTCAATCTGATCGAGGTTAAACCCGCTGCCCAGTAGCCCGCCGTTTCGACCCGATGCGCCCCAGGCCACGCGGTGTGCGTCGAGCACAGCTACTGACAACCCTTGCTTAATCAGGTGAATCGCGGTCGACAATCCGGTATACCCCGCACCGATCACGCACACATCACAAGTGATGTCTTCGGTTAGTTCCGGGTAGGTGGGCGCATTGCATGTTGCGTGGTACCAGGACGGTGCATGCTTACCGGCAAAATCATTAGCGTGCAGTAGCTTCATACGCAGTTAAACATTAAGCAAAAGATGTTCACGCTCCCATGCGCTGATGACTTGCAAAAATGCTTCAGCCTCATGTTGTTTAATTGAGCTATAGGTTGAGCAGAACGGTTTACCAAAAAGTGCAGTCACATCGTCGTCTGCATGAAATAAATCCAGCGCCTCCAACAGACTTCGAGGTAGTGCATGTGCCAGTGTGTAGGCGTCTTTTTTGATTGGTTCACGCGGTGGTGTTTTGGCTATCATGCCAAGTAGTCCTGCAGTAAGACTTGCGGCTATTGCAAGATAAGGATTGCAATCCATACCCACAATGCGATTTTCAACGCGACGATTTTCTGGGCTCGATACTGGAATTCGCAAACCGGTGGTTCGGTTATCTGTATCCCATTCCAAATTTATTGGTGCTGCATCATCAGGAACGAAGCGACGATAGGAATTGACATACGGTGCAAGCATGCAAAACAACGAGGGTAAATGAGCTTGCTGGCCGCCAAGAAAGCCATAGAATAATTCACTGGGTTCGTCGGATTGAGAATTGAAAACATTAGCCCCGGTTTTTATATCTACCACACTTTGGTGAATGTGCATGGCACTGCCGGGTTCGTTTTGCATCGGTTTTGCCATAAACGTAGCAAAACAACCATTTTTTAACGCAGCTTCTCGAATCGAGCGTTTGTAGATGAACACTTGATCGGCCAGGTGAACGGGATCACCATGCGATAAATTGATTTCGATTTGTCCAGAGCCTGCTTCCTGGCTGATCGTGTCAATTTCGAATCCCTGCGCCTCGGCATAATCGTAAATATCATCGATAACAGTGCCATATTCTTCAACAGCGCTCATGCTATAGGCTTGTCTGGAAATGCCTTGGCGACCTGTTCTGCCAACCGGTGGCTCAATAGGCAATGTTGGGTCGGTGTTGGGTTTGGTCAGGAAGAACTCCATCTCCGGGGCAACAACCGGTTTCCAACCGTGTTTTTGATATTCGTTCATCACGTGCTTTAACAAGTTGCGCGGCGAAAGTGGTACGGGGGTTCCATCCTGGTAATGCACATCGTGTATGACTTGCATGGTCACATCCCCAGACCAGGGCACAGCTGTTGCTGATGAGAAATCAGGTGTTAGCACCACATCCGATTCCATCCACTGATCTTCCATGTCGTCCAGATCGGCGTATTCGCCGGTGATAGTCTGAAAGAATATTGAAATGGGTAGATAGAGTGGTTCCTCTTTAGAGAATTTTTTTATCGGCATGGCTTTACCACGCGATATACCAGCAAGGTCGGCTACTATGCACTCGACTTCTTCCAGACGGCGCCCGTTTAACCAGGCGTGTAGCGCTTCAGGCACCTCGTTAAGCCATGCTCGTTGGTTTACCGATCTTGAATCAACCATTCGGGTGTACTCGTTGTTGCATACAGCTGATTTATAGTCCAACAATGTCTTTAAAGCTGTACCACCATGATCCAACCGTTGAGTAGGGGGCTCGAAAGCGTTGCCCACCCGGGAACGGCTTCCACGGAATTTTGGCAAATCGATCAAAATGCCCGGTATCACCGAGCAATGCATTAGCCAGCGTTCGACCAAAGAGGTGCGTGCCGGTTACTCCATGACCACTGTAACCCATTGCGTGGTAGCTGTTTGGCCCGAGTTGTCCCATTTGAGGAACGCGAGTGAAGGAAAGCGCAAAATTGCCGCTCCAGGCATAGTCAACTTTGATGCCTTTGAGTTGTGGGAATAGCTTCTCCATGTTCGGGCGTAGTTTGGCTTCAATATCGGCAGGTTCATCGCCACCGTAAACCGTGCCACCACCGAACAGTAATCGTTTGTCCGCGGAGAGACGGTAGTAGTCCAGTATGTAGCGCACATCTTCTACGCAAGCATCGCTGGGCAAAATGCTATTGGCTATATCGTCCGATAAGGGTTCGGTTGCCATGACTTGCGTTGAGACCGGCATAACCCGAGAACTTAAGCTTGGCACAGCACTACCAAGATACGCATTACCGCATAACACCAGTTTGTCGCAAGTGACCGACCCGTTTTCCGTGATGACAACCGGGTCAGTGGCGATGTTGTTAACGCGTAGTACGCGAGTGTGTTCATAAATGGTACCGCCCAGTTTCTCCACAGCGGCGGCTTCGCCCAGTGCCAGGTTAAGTGGATGCAGGTGGCCACCGGAATGGTCTATCATGCCACCAACGTATTGCTCTGAAACAACATGCTCTCTGAGTTGTTGTGCGTCCAATACTTCCTGTTCGTGCATGCCATATTTTTCCCACACGGCAAGAGTTTGGTGTAAACCTTTCATTTGTTTTGCATTAAATGCAGCGTAAAGGTTATATTTTTTCAGGTCGCATTCAATGTGATAGTCAGCAATAAAGCGACGTATTACATCTGCACCGTCCTGAACAAGTGAGCCAAGAAAAACAGCTGTGTCTGAGCCAAAACGTTTTTCGATGGTATCCAGGCCAGCATTGAAACCGTTGACAATTTGGCCACCGTTGCGACCACTGGCACCCCAACCGACTTGTGCACCTTCGAGCAATACCACGCGCTTTCCGCTCTCAGCCAGATGCAGAGCGGTGGACAAACCGGTAAAACCTGCACCAACAATGCAGACATCTGCTTGTATTGCCGTATCCAGTGGGGATCGAGCGGGGCATTTGTTTGCCGTGGCGGCGTAGTAGCTTGAGGTGTGTGAACCATCCGCCGCGTAGTGGTTGTTGATTAATGCTGTTGGCGTTGTGTTCATGGTGTTGCAGCGTGTTTTCTGGAATCAGACCGGTAATGTCACTATACTAACATTGACACAAAATTGGCCGGTGCGTTTGCGTATCGCGATGCGCTGAATGTCCGTGTACTGAATGTCCGTGTACTGAATGTCGGTGTACTGAATGTCGGTGTACTGAATTGCCAGGTATTGAATTTCTGTGTATTGAAACCCTGGTTTTTGCGTATCACCGTACCCTTGCAACTGGTACGTCTTTAGCCCCCAACATCGGATTTACACTTGTCTGTTACCTATATCAATTATCCATTATAGAGGCGTTCAGTGAGCTCGCATACCCATAAAAACATAAAGCCAGCGACTCTGGTTGCTAAAGCAGATGACTACATCGACACCAACACTGGCGGCATCACACCACCGATCTTCACCTCAACCACTTATGCCCGCGATGATCGCTATCACCTCATTAACGAGTCGAACGTATACGGGCGCGATGACAATCCCAGTTTTGTCCAAGCCGAGCATGTACTGGCAGAACTGGAGCAGGGTGAGGCTGCACTTTTATTCGCCTCAGGTATGGCAGCTATTGCCGCCTGCTTTTACACACTGGACAGTGGTTCGCACGTGGTTTTGCCTGACTCTATGTATTGGGGTGTGTTCAGCTGGACAAAAACGTATTGTGATCGGGCAGATATTCGCATTAGCTACTACAACGCGAGCGATGCTAAGTCGATAGCAGCTGCCATGCAAGGTGCTGCTCGCACCGATATGGTTTGGGTTGAAACCCCATCAAACCCGATGATGCATGTTACTGATATCGCTGTTGCTGCTGGGATCGCACACGCCGCTAATGCAACTCTGGTAGTCGATAACACAACGCCGACACCGATATTCACGCAACCACTAGAGCTGGGTGCCGATCTTGTTGTGCACTCAGCCACAAAAACCCTGAACGGTCATAGTGATGTGTTGGCTGGAGCAATCGTTACTAAAAAAACAGACGAACGTTGGAGCAGAATTGCGGCTGAGAGACATGGTGCAGGTGCAGTTCCAGGCCCGTTTGAAGCCTGGCTGCTGCTGCGCGGTATGAGAACGCTGTTTGTTCGGGCAGAGAGAGCTTCGCAAAATGCCCAACGGTTGGCCGAATTCCTGGACGATCATGACAATGTTGAACGTGTGTTATACCCCGGCCTTGAATCGCATCCAGGGCACGCCGTTGCTGCCAGTCAGATGATCGGAGGTTTTGGTTCTTTGCTGTCCTTTTTAGTTGTCGGCGACGCAAATACAGCATTGTCCGTAGTGGGGAAGTTGAATCTGATCGTCCTTGCAACTTCGCTGGGCGGTGTTGAGACATTAATAGAGCACCGACACAGTGTTGAACCTCCCGAAACTCAAGTACCAGTAAATTTACTCAGGCTGGCTGTAGGCATTGAAGATGTCGATGATCTACTGGAAGACCTGCAACAAGCATTGGAATAATGTTTAGAAGTTCCATGCTTGATTAAAATTGAATGGCGTCTTATGAGAAATATTTGTCGCTTTTTGTTCTTCTATAATGACTATTAAGAAAATTAATAATATCTTTAAACGTGACAATTGCTTAATTTTTGCTTCATTTCACAAATCAGCATAGGTATAATTACCGTATATTATACTTCTATGTTAGCTAATTAATACTAATGTATTAGTGCTGCATTTGGTAAATCAGTTTGCTCTAGAAGCAAATACTCACAGCAGTTGCATGAGCAATGAATTATTATACGTAAAAATACTTAATTCAATTAAGCTATTGCTTTAATTGCAATTTAATTCGGACAGTTCATTAAAATGTGTATTTTTGTTAATGAAATAAATAGAAATAAAATGCTAATGATTTTTTTAATGCATACATTAAATTCGACATTACTGTAATTAAAATGGCTTATGGCACCGTGCTTATCGAAGCACCACTGTCTGATTTAGTAGGTAGAAAGATTCTATTTCGTCGTTTGTAAATCACGGTGTCTTAATGCTGCAAAGTAAAAACGGATGTGTATACTTGCGCACACTTCTATTTTGCGACGAAGTTGTTTGCGCTTTTATTTTTATTTTAGCTATTGAATTTCGAAGGCACAAAATGGTTGGATATGTTAGTTACCCAAGTTTTATTTGTAACCATGCTTAATACAATTTTTACTTGGACTTGCACTTCATGGATTCGCGGTCAGGAGAAAAAAGGCCAAATTTATTTGGCTTAGAAAAAAACGCAATAACTACCGATGATGTGTTTGCTTGAGCAAAAGCCAAAGGCAAAAACATCACTAATTCTTTTCACTTTTTTTACATGGGGAATTGGATGGAGTCCAGAAATACTGATAACGTTGCCGTCATCGCCGCTGCAGGCAGTGACCAACAGTTGATGACTCAACTACTCAACAAGGCCGGCTACAATGCTGGTGTTTTTAATAGCAGTGAATCTATAGGTACCGCCACAGTCGAACATACGGCAATGGTCGTTTGTCATCGGCGGAGTCAAACCATGCCACTGCCTGGGTTACCCCCCTGTGTAGGCGGCCAGCGCGTAGTTGTGTTTTCTGATTGCACACAAGAACACACGATTGTGCGTGCACTGGAAGACGGTGCACATCATGTTTTTGATATAGCAGAATCACCACCATTGCTGCTGGCAAGATTAGAGGCTGCGCTTAGACAGCACTCTTTGCAGACGCGGCGTATTCTTGATGTGGCGCCGTTTAAGTTTAACCTTGAACGCCGTAGTGTTTATAAAGACGGCAAGCTGGTTAGTCTGAGCCCAAAGGAATATGAGTTCGCATATTATCTGTTTGCTAACCGGCATCGCGTTGTTGTTAACGCTGAGCTTATGACATCGGTCTGGTCATTGCCTTCAAGTATGGATGCGCGTCGAATTGATACCGCAGCGTGTCGAGTACGAAAAAAAATGCAGCTCAGTGAAGCATCAAGTGGTTGGAGTTTGCGCCGCATTCGTCGCGTAGGGTATGAGTTGCTATGGCGTGGCGAAATGCAAGAGCGTTCCGCAGATGAGCTGCATACAAATGAGCCAGTAACCGATGAGATAAATGAGCCGTTAGTGAAAGAGCCAGCGGTAATGCAGGTGGGAGGTGCGCATATAATCTCAAGAACAAACGCATCATCTGCTTCTGCACTCAACAGTGTCAGAAACGTCCTGGAAACTGCGTAGTAGTATCTGTCACACGATCTTGGTAAGCCCCTTTCTATCAACGCCTAGCCGCTCGCACTGAACGGCGGCGCGTTGTACAGAGATAGATGGAGCGATACGAAACAAGTCACCGTTACGCCCACACAGTTGATGCCGAATGCCAGAACGCTTTGCCAATTTGGTCTGTGCTTCCATATGATGGGCTTCACCGTGTACAGGAATTAACAAGTTGGGATTTATCCATTTATACAAGTAAGCCAGCTCGTCTGCGGATGGATGACCCGAAGCATGAATAAGAGTTGGAGAACTCTGGGGAGTAATAATGTTTACACCCAGGCCACGCAGGCGATCGTTCATTTGATCGATGCTGTCTTCGTTGCCAGGTATTGCTCTGGCGCTAAAGATCACTGTATCTCCAGGTTCTAACGACATGTCGCGAAAGCTGCCCTGACTTAATCGGTTCAGCGCTGTGCGTGGTTCTCCCTGACTTCCGGTTGCAACCAGCAATACTGTGTTTCTTGGTAAATAACCAAGATGTTCGGCATCGACCAGCGTTTCGGGATGATCCCACAGCGCAACGCTACGTGCTACAGATACGGTATTAATCAGAGAGCGGCCTAACAAGCCTAAATGCCGATTGGTTGCCAGAGCGATGCGCGCTATGGTTTCCAGTCTGGCGATGTTACTACCGAAGCAGGCGACAATGACCCGACCTGATGCTTGGCTTATGTGTTCGAACAGCCCGTCGTAAAGCGTGCTTTCTGATAGTGAATGTCCAGGTCTGTCAGCGCAGGTGGAATCACAGATCATCGCATTGATACCCGAGGCGCCGATTTCCTGATAATGGTTTTGGCAATAGTTGTGGCCGACTTGTGGTTGTTTATCAAGCTTCCAATCGGCAGTATGAAACGCACTACCGGCAGCGGTACGAATCACCACCCCGCATGGGTCAGGTATTGAATGTGTATGCGCAACCCATTCAACATCGAAAACGCCTATTTTGAAGCGATCAAGCGGTTGAACTATACGAATGGGTACTTTATCGACCAGATTGTGTTCAGCTAGCTTGCGGCGCAGCATCTCTGCTGTGAACTCGGTTGCGTATACAGGACAGTTCAGTTTTGACCACAAATGCGGTACCGCACCAATATGATCTTCGTGAGCGTGCGTTAGCAGTAGACCTTGTAATGTTTCGGAGCGAGCCGTGATAAAGTCCGGGTCCGCCATTTGCACATGGAAACCACTATTGTTAGTACCATCTCGATCACGAAAGGTGACACCGCAGTCGACCATCAACCATTGGTCGTCATGGCCGTACAAATTCATGTTCATGCCAATTTCACCACAGCCGCCAAGCGGTAGAAACCAGAAGTCTTGTGAGTCAGGTGTCATAGAATGTTGCTTAACAGGTGTTGATCGAACATCAGTGTTAAAAAAAAGCTATAAGAATAGATGGAATCGAGTGAATTATTATGTACACGCTACTTATTATCTTCTTTTTGGTCTCAATTGTGTTCTCCTTCCTGTGTTCTATCTGGGAAGCGGTATTGTTGAGTATTACACCTTCCTATGCCGCAATACAGCAGCAGGAAGGTGGAGAGCTAGGCAAAACCATACAACAATTCAAGGCAAATATTGATCGTCCACTGGCAGCTATTCTGACATTAAACACAATTGCACATACGGCCGGTGCCATTGGGGTCGGTGCCCAGGCAAGTAAGATTTGGGGAGGCTCCATCATTGCCTCAGCCGTTGTGCCAGTTGTCATGACGTTGGCAATTTTATTACTCTCAGAGATTATTCCCAAAACCATTGGGGCCAACTACTGGCGCGAACTTGCACCGTTTACTGTTCGTGCATTACGTTTGGTTATGAAAATACTGGCGCCACTGGTGTTTGTGAGTCAGCTTATTACCAAGGCGTTAAAAAAAGACAAGAATGCTAGCGTGCTGAGCAGGGCAGACTTCACAGCAATGGCTGAGCTGGGTAGCACCCAGGGTGTTTTTGATGAAGGTGAATCGAATTTACTCAAAAGCTTTTTGCGCTTCGATTCAATTCTGGTCAGAGATGTAATGACTCCCCGCACTGTCGTGGTGGCTGCGGATGAAACCACTACTGTACGAGATTTTCACAAAGCATACCCTGATTTACGTTTTTCTCGAATACCGGTGTATCAAGAATCACTCGATAAAATCATTGGTTATATGCTTAAGGATCAGTTGTTGACGAAACTGGTGAAGCAGTGGGAGTCGGCGTCTGGCGATTCCCATGTTGACACGGCTTTGTCCGAGTTACGGCGCGATATTACTGTCGTTCAGCAGCATGAACCTATCACAAAGCTGTTTAACGACTTTACCGAGAATCGGGAACACATAGCCCTGGTTGTCGATGAATTCGGAGGTATGGCGGGCATCGTTACCATGGAAGACGTGTTGGAGACATTGCTGGGAATGGAAATTGTGGACGAGCTGGATAATACTGTAGATATGCAAGCATTGGCTCGTAAACAGTGGAAAACACGCGCCAGTGCTATGGGGCTGGATGTGGAACCTGAGTGATTAATCCTAGTCTATTGTTTGTCATACTAATTAATTGAATTTGTCTATGAAAACTTATTTGCATAAGCTGATGCTTGGCAGTGTATTGCTGTTTGCCATGGTCTCAGCTGCGCCAGCCGATGTTGAACAGGTTGATAACAGTTCGCTTGAAGCACTGATTGCCGAGGGCGTGCCAGTTGTTGATGTTCGTCGTATTGATGAGTGGCAGGCCACTGGTGTGATCGACGGTGTTCATACACTGACATTCTTTGACAAGGAGGGGCGCTATGATGCAGAGAAGTGGCTGGCGGAGTTGGACAAAATTGCACCAAAAGGGACACCGGTTGTTTTGATTTGTGCTGCGGGCGTGCGTAGTAAGAGTATCGCCGAGTTACTGGACAAACGATTGGGTTATAACGGTGTCCACAACCATACCAAAGGTATGAATGAATGGATAAAAGCGGATAAGCCAGTGATTAAATACGAGCCCTAGCAGTTATAGGGCGAGTAAAGAGAATAATTCAAAGAAAAAGCCGGTTTTTTAAAAAACCGGCTTTTATTGATTCAGCGGTATCTAAACACCGTGATTTACTGCAAAGACAAGCGACAACCTGTCTTTGTAGCATTTTTATTGAAAAAACTATGATGGTTTTGGTGCGAATGCCTTACACCAGCCTGTAGAAGCTACATGACTTCCTGGGAACAGTGCACATGGCCCAGCTTCGCTATCGGCTTCACCTTGATACAGCGCACAGCCTGCGCAAGCTTGCCCGTCGGTGGCAGATGCGGATACATACTCCCAATTTTTTGCGGCATCGGATGCCTCGTCTACCATAGGTAGTTCATCTGCATAGGCCATCCGCGAGCCAACCAGTGCTGTTACTGGAATGGCTACTGTGCCTGCACCCATGAATGTCACAAATTGGCGGCGTTTCTTGTCGGTCATTTAAAAGTCTCCGGTAGTACTCTTTAGGAAAAATGTCTTACATTCATAGTATACGACAGCGCACTAACGGTGCATGTTCCCTACCAATTGTTAACTAAATAATGAATGCTGTGTGAAACAGGCAGCAAATCTGCTGCCAATACCTATAAAATGTGGTCTTTGACTGCGTTATTATTCCGCTAATTGTGAAAAATCACAAAATCACACTGAAATAATCGACTCTTGGCAAAACCCCTAGTGGTTGGACCACTAGTGCTGAGTCAGGTCGCGTTTGCGCTCTTCTTCTGCCAGGGCATTGATAGCATTGCGCGCAATATTAACCGCTTTGCGTGTGGACTCCTCGCTCTTTAGGCGGGCGGTCTGTTCGCGTTTAGCAACACTTCTAATCTCTTGCTGTGCTACCGCAGCTTTGCGTGCCAAAAGTGCTGCCGTTCTGGCCATTTTGCGCGAACGTTCAACTTCGCTTTTAAGCAACCGTAAATGTTTTCGCTCTTGTTCAAGCAACGTGTCAAGTTCAGCCTGTTGTTCTTTTGCACGTTTCAACATGGCTTTCTGGGCCGCTATCACTGATTCGGCAGCACGTCTGGCTTCGTCCTCGCTAGTTAGCAAGGCGCTTGTCTGCTCCAATGCAACAGTATGTTGCTCTGCGTTTGTGTGTGCCGAGTCAATGGATGCACTTCGAACCCCATCAAGTTTGGCGATTCTCTGTTCCAAATGAGTCACTTGCGTTTCCACCGATTCAGCGGTCAATTTTGCGGCAACCAAAGCCGCCGCCAGTGTTTTTGGTTCTGCAGCCTTTTTATTGGTGTTGTGAACGACCAGAACATCGTTTATTGGAACCCGTTTTTCAGTTTGTCGTGTCTGCGAGTATGGTCGATCTTTATTTGACTCTGGTGCCGGTGCCTCAGGAATTCTGGCAACTCGTTTGACAGTGGGCTCCATACCCGCTGTTCGCTGATCGACTCTTTCGGTAGTGGTTTCAGTTGCTTCAATCTCTGTTGATTGAGCAGCATGCTCAACAATATGATCAGTAACGGGGTCGATTGTCTGAGTTTGTTCTGTTTCTAGCGCTTGCTTGTCTGCTTGTTCAGGCGTTAGCTCATATTCCTCGGCCGGGTGCGCATACTCTCCCGTTAGATCGTTACCAAATTCAAGGTCTGACTCATCTACTCCTAGATCGATATCGTTGTGAATAACATCGGCCTCTTCTACTTCTGTTTGTACCCTAACGCTGGTTTTATCTGTGCTTGCTTCAGGTTTGGAAGCTTGCAGCAGGGCACTGTCCAGATCGAACTTTTCATCATCAGCGGATGCTTGATTGGCGTCGCGTAACTCTTTTTCATCTGGCAGTTCTACTTCCGTTTGTTGCAAACGGATCTCGGAAAACAGATCTCCGGTTTCTGACAGGTCAAAACTCTCTTCATCTGAGGGAATCGAAGCAATATCCAGTTCGTTCTCAGCCCATAATCCATCTTCTGCCAGCAGTTCTTCTTCTGCCTGTGAAGCTTCCTCGTTTTGCGGGGCTTCGTTGGATAATAGTTCGCTGTCTGTTTTATGTTCATCGTCAGACTGCGGTTCAGCTTTTACTTGCCGTTGGTCACTTGCCTGTTGCGCATTTGCCTGCGCTTCATTGTTCGCAGTAGGTTCGCTATTGGTTGGCATTTCGCCATTTGGCAACAACTCGTCCAGTCGTAGCGTATCGTCTGCTAATTCATCAAGCTGGATTGTTTCGTCTACCAGTTCATCCAGGCGAAGCGTACTGTCTTCCTGAACTTCTTCATTTCGTTCATCTCGTTGTGATTCATCTGGACGTGATTTATCTGCGCGTGAAGCGTTGTGCCTGGTGTTCTCGAGCGCTACCTTAGTATTGTTCCTGGTCCTGGTAGTGTCTATTTTGTCATTTGCAGCGCCGGAGCGGCTGAGGCTGTCATCAAGTTGCTGAGTGCCATTGGATTCTCCCTGCGAGCGAATGGCAGATTCAATATCAGAAACATCGAGTTGTTTGCCAGTTGCCAGATCGGTGTTTTGGTCAATTTGCTCATCAAGACTTTCACCATAGCCCTCTTCAATGAACTGACTATCGCTTTCGGCATTTTTCAAATGCTCAGCCAACTCAATATCGGTATGAATCTCGCCGGATGCGTTGATGGTTTCAGCAATACTTTTTTCGCTGGTGTTCGTGCTATAGATCGATTGCAGAGGAGCGGAGCTTGCCATGGCAGTAACCGGAGTGTGGTCGAGCATGGTGTTTGCTTCGGCATTAATGCTGATAGGAGACAGACCATCGGCATTGCGAGTTAACGCGTACTCAACATTCTGGCGTTTCTTTCTGAAGATTTTGCGTGCTGCTTTGAACGGCACGAGCAGCAGGGCAAACAAGAGCATAGCGAGCATGCAGGCAAACGCAATCAACAAAGATTGAGTCAGCAAATCTATGCTATTGAAAGGCTTCCGCCAAAAAAGACTCAACGGAGACAATGCGATGGCAGTACCTCCAATAGAGCCCATCCACCACTGTCGTCTGTGGTGCCGCGAGACGCTCTTACGACTACTACGAAAACCCGTTATCAGTACGTAAAAGAGTAGCCCAAGGCCTGACATGATCAAAAAAACTTGAGGCGTTGTCATAATTACACTTCCTTGGAATTTAACGTTCCATCTTCGACTGGTAATTGTAATCCAGAGCAGGCGAACGCACTAAAGAAGAATGCGCAAAACCAGGTGAGATATTATTATATTGTGGCAAAGTCATGGGAATTGTGACTTTTCGCGCATGTGTACAGACACAAAGCAAGTGCCAAGCGTAGCAATCGTCGTTTTAGACTTAATTTGGGTTAGGCGTTTTGGACTAGGGGTCGAAAAACCGGCAGGTTACAGAGAAGATGCGGTTTCTGACATGGTTTTGGCCGTGGTTTTAGCCAAATTGAAAAGTGGGATTAGACTGGAGCCGCAAGATTCCCGGCAAGTTCATCATAACGCTGCTGATAGTAGCGAATTAGCGCGATGTGTTTGCGTACAGATTCAGCACTGCTATTAGCCTTTACAGCTGGTAGCGCTTTGAGCAGATCGTGCAGCGTTCTTCTTACATTAATCAAGCTGTTGTTCATATTTTCAACTCGGATTTACTTTTTTAATTCAAATTTGACAACTCAAAACTAACGAACAGTTGGTAACAGTTGTTTATATAGGGTGTGTTGCTCAGTTTTTCAGCACTATTTCTAAAAATAAGTGTTGAATTGTGTGTCTGCAACTGTGAACTGGGTAAGTGTACTGCGTCTGAATGGGCTGTGGGCTACCGATTATATGACGAATCCGCAAAGTAACGGGTCTTTAAGACTGAACTTGAACATAATTTGGCCGATAGCACTGGCAGTGTGTTTGTCTCGATATCCGAGTCGTGGAGATAACTGTCATGCGTCTGCCTGTGTCGCTTCTTATAAAACTTTCGCCCTTATTGCTATCGGTGGCTGTGCTGCCGCAGATGGCAGTTGCGCAAACCGTACAAACCAATGAATACATCTATATTGGAATGGAGGCTGAGGATCACATCCAAAAAAATGATCGTTGGGTGACCACTACGCCGACGACACCGGCCGTAGAGCAAGACCCCGACGGTAACCATTCCGATCAGGCAAGCGGATCTACCTACCTGGAGCTGTTGCCTGATGTGCGAGTGACGCATGAAGACCCGTTTGGTCCGCCAACAGCTTACTGGGGGCGGGGAGGCCAAGGACCTGATGCGCACTACCAGGTGAACTTCCCCGAACCTGGTCGTTACTACGTACACGTACGCGCATATTCCACTGGAACTGAAGATAATGGCATGCACGTTGGTATCGACGGCACTTGGCCAGCTTCTGGACAGCGTATGCAGTTTTGTTCGGCAAGCAAACGGGCCTGGTGGTGGAGCAGTGCGCAACGCGATGCCGGCGGTAACGGTAGCTGTGGTGTTGAAAAAACCATTTGGCTCGATGTGGATTCAGCTGGCATGCATACCGTTAGTATCAGTGCGCGTGAGGACGGTTTTGAAATTGATCGATTTGCATTGATCAAAGATTTATCCGATAACACCCGTATATGTTCACCACAAAACATAACTGACGTTAATTGTCGTAACGGAAGCATTGAAAGCGCCGATGGGTTTGTTGATCTTCGCGTGCGGTTAGCAGCCGAGGTGGTTGGTGCTGACCCGGAAGTTGAACCACCCAATCCTGTAGAAGTGGACGAAGGCAGTGACATTACTCTGACTGCCAAAATTGAAAATCTCGATGGCTTTGACACTGCTACTGATATCGTTCTTACCTTGTCACCGGTAGCGGGTGATTGGTTAACTACTGCTATGGATAGTCGGTGTAGTGCAGTGGGTGATACTTTCGAATGCAATTTGAATCAGTTGCATCCCACAGCGCCCAATGAATATGAACCATTTGTTTTTACCATGCGGGCAATCAATGACGGAAACTTACGCATCGATGCAGCTGTATTCGGCGCAGAATCCGATGACACACCGAATAATGACGTAGCCGCTACCATAGTAAACGTGTTGCCGGGCGAACCGAGTGATCTTGAACTGGCTATGAATACAGACCGATCAAGCTATGAAACAGGCGAATCAGTGCTGATTGGTGTGGCGTTAAAAAACCTCAGTCAAGTTGCCGCAAACAACGTCACTTTCAATCTGTCGGTACCATCTGGGCTCGCTATTAAGACTGCAACGCTTCCTGATGAATGTACAACTGTTGCGCCAATTCATTGCCTGTTTTCCTCGATTAACCCCGCCGCTACTAAAGCGTTCAATATTGAAACGCTTGTAATAGATGAAGGGACGCATACACTAAACGGGCAAGTGCAAGCAAATAACGATGATAACGAAACGAACAATTCTGAATCGGTTTCGCTTTCGTCGACATTACCGGTCATGGAAACGACCACAGCGGGTAGTGCTGATTCTGGTGCCACAACAGCTCAGAGCAGTGACGGCGGCGATACCGGCTCCGGTTCAACCGACGATAGTGATGCGAGCAGTGCTGGTCAGGAAACCTCAGGTGCTACCACCGACAGCACGAGCTCCGCTACTTCCGACGGAACTACAGCTGGTACTGGTGATGGTTCTACCGATGGTGTTGCGGATGGAACTACTGGAGAGTCATCTGACGGAACTACTGACGGGACCATAGATGGAACTACAGATGCGACGACTGATACAACGACTGAT
>CAYTJF010000014.1:0-16536 GCA_964437945.1 uncultured Granulosicoccaceae bacterium | reverse complement strand
TACTGACGGGACCATAGATGGAACTACAGATGCGACGACTGATACAACGACTGATACAACGACTGATGCGACGACTGATGCGACGACTGATGCGACGACTGATGTAACGACTGATGCAACGACCGCAGAGGTTACTGACGAAACAAGTGAGGGGTCTACTGAGGGGGTTACCGACGAATCGTCTGATGGAGCTTCTGATGGATTGGGGAATACGACAATTGAAGTGAGCACATCAAACAATCAGTCCCCTGCAGATAATGACTCAGGTGCGATGACTCATTGGATCCTACTGTTGCTCGTCATGCTTTGCTCAGCCCGCTTTTATGGGTGGCATAAGCGCCAATGCATCACCGTTCGTTAAAACGGTTGTTGCGTAGTCTGGTCGGGCAACCATGGCATCGTTCAATATAACCATCAAAGGCTGCTCGACAGGTACACGAAGCTTGTCGAGCAAATCCTGAATCGTGGTTTCCTGATCCAATTCAATTACATGCTTACTGCCTGGTTTATCTGGTGGTGCGTATTGCACCATTGCACCACCTAGCTTGACATGTACTCCAACCGCTTGGTGGTTCATCCGTTCGCAGCAATCGGCTTTTGATTGTCCGCAAGGCCTAATCGGTCCAGGGTGGTTTGCAGCGGTATGCCTTCTTGTGTCCAGCCACGCAGCGCATAGTACTCTGGTAGCATTGTGCCCAATTCTGCAACACGGCCTTTGGCAATCCCTGCAGGTGCTGGTGTTTCTAAAAGCCGAGGTGGCAGAGTATCGTCAGCCTTGGTTAGCCCGGAGCGCAGATTAAATAACTTTTCCAGATTCCAGATTCGTTCGCCTGCTTCGAGTAATCGCTCACTGGTCCACTGACTTCCACAAGCAACACTGACTTGTTGTTGAAACTCTTCGGTATCCCATGCAGCCGTTGTAAACAGACATAAACCGGTGGAATCGATCATTGCTGTTTTGTCTTGTGTGGTCTTGCACGGCCAGGCTTTGCCGTTGCCGGTTTGATCGGCCATGTCTTCGGTGAAACAATCGTGGCGCAGGTGGCAGGCTCCGCGGTTGCTGGTTGCGTACCCCAGCCCCATGCCTTGCAAGGCGCGTGAATCATAGCCAGCAAATTCCTGGCCTTTGACAGCCATAGACAGTTCTGGACGACCGTAGTGTTCACACATACGTTTGGAGCCCATGCCAAGAATTTGCCCAAAGCCTTCGTACTTTCCGGTTTTCTCCGCCATGATGGTCAAAGCCTCGGCGTTGCCAAAATTCAAGGCAACACCATCGGTATCAGCTTCAGTTATGACGCCCAGCTCGAACAGTTCCATGGCGGCAGCCAAGGTTACACCGAACGAGATTGGATCCATACCGTGCTCATTCATCATGTAACCGGCGAATGTGAGCGCATCGATGTCGTCTACACCGATAACCGGACCAAATGCAAAGGCAGTTTCGTATTCGAGCCCACCCGATGCGTGCCAATACTGTTGGCGGTCTTTAATCGAAAAGTGATTTTTATCAATGTGCGCAATACGACCACAACCAATAGTGCAGCCAAAGCAGGCCTTGTTAGTGATCAGGTTGGTGTGATTGTTCTCGTTTGCTGTTGTCATTGCTTCCGGGTTGATATTGTCAGCACCGGGGAAAGTAACATCTTGAAAGTTTCGGGTTGGCAGACCACCAAATGAGTTCATGGTGTCGATCATCGCATTGGTGCCATAGTTGGTTAGATCTTTGGCACCTGCGCTGTCTTCGAGTAATTTGTGTGTGTGTTTAACGACTTTTTTAAAGGCATCGGCGTCGGCAACAGGCACACCAACCGTGCCGCGCGCAGCAACCGCTTTAACGTTTTTTGATCCCATTACAGCACCAACGCCTGAACGGCCTGCGGCGCGATGAAGGTCGTTAACCACACAGGCATAGCGAACCCCTTGTTCACCTGCAACACCGATAGAGGCGACTTTTATTTGCGGGTCATCATGTTTTTCTTTTATGGCTTCTTCTGTGTGCCACACAGTAGTGCCCCAATACTCTGACGCGTCGTGAATCTCGATTTGATCATCTTGAATCAGCAAGTACACAGGAGCGTCAGCCTTACCTTCCAGAATGAGTAGGTCGTATCCGGCGAATTTAAGTTCTGCGCCAAATTTGCCGCCAGAATTTGATGCAGCAATAGCATTAGTGAGCGGACCTTTAGTCACAACGGCAAACCGACCGCTGGTTGAACAGGCCGTGCCGGTTAATGGTCCGGTTGCAAAAATCAAAGCATTTTTTTCAGACAGGGCATCATCAGCCGGGTCCATACATTCCATTAAATACTTGGTACCAAGACCACGACCACCAAGATAGTCGTTAGCCCACTCCATATTCAGTGGCTCGACTTTCACCGTACGAGATGTCAGGTCGACTCTGAGAACGCGCTTATGCCAGGTCATGGCGCCACTCCATAGGTAATTGCGTCGGTCGGACAAGCCTCGGCACATTGCGGGTCGCCACCGCACAGGTCACACTTAGTGACCTTGCCAGATCGCGTATTGAAATTGATGGTTCCGTAGGGGCAGGCCATTGTGCAGACTTTGCAACCCACACATAAGCTTTCATCGACCACCTTGGTGCCAAGTTCGCTGTTTATTGTGATGGCATTGGTCGGGCACACATGCATGCACCAGGCTTCTTCGCATTGTGTACAGGTGTACGGCACTGATCGTTTGCCGTGCTCGAATTCAAATACTTTTATGCGTGAAAACGCTGGCGCGAACAGGCCTTCATGTTCAAGTGAGCAGGCCATTTCGCATTGCAGGCAACTGGTGCATTTGTCGGCATCCAGGATAAGAGATTTGACCGTCACGATTATTACCTTTTGTTGTTTGTTTTCAGTGGTACAAAGAGTAACACTAATTTTTTTGACGCTGAACTGACTAAAAGCACTTTTTCGTCGTAAATGTCGTTACTACATTTGAATCTGGTGGAAAGTACTGACCAGGACTGGCTGCAGCAGGCCAGCCTTGCCAGGTTAGTTTCCGGTGTTAGCTCCCCGGCTTCGGGCTCAGGCTGCGGGCGGAGTTTTTATGTACATTGGCGTTGTTGACCCGAATCGGGGAGAGCCGTAACCGGATGGCATCTTCAATACCGCTGTAGTATCGAGTCAAAACACGCACTTTTTGGAAGTTTGCGGCTGCGTAGAAACGCTGAGCGTCATGGTTTTTAGCTCGAACTTCAAGCGACATGTCAGTAAGACCGGCTGTCTGCGCTGCGTGTAATTGCCAGTCCAGAAGTTCGCGACCAACCCCATGATTTCGCCAATTTTTTTCTACAGCCAGCAATACCAGGTGTGCTCGGGTTTCGCCCAGACTGGCAATGGAAAACCCGGCAAACTGTCCATCGACTTCGGCGACGTAAGCATTGGTGCTGCTCAGGCTGACGAAGCGGCTGAGTCGGTTCGTTGTCCACGACCACGGCAAACCCCATTCTACTTCCCGATGTGACAACGACGCCATCTGTGCAGTGTCGATGCGTCGCGCCAATCGAATGGTGAGTGTTTGAGTCAGCGAAGTAGCCCTTTGGCCGCAATGCCTATCACATCGTCCCAGATGGACCCGTCTTTGTCGCTATCGAGCAGCATGCTGATCAGTCCACCTGAGCTTGCTCTGTTTACCTGAGAGGCTGAATTTCCACCAATGACTTTTTTACTGATAGCGCCCATTGCCAGTGATGCTACGATTGGCAACATTTTTTTCAGCACAGCACTGCTGATGCCAGATTTTTGAGATACCTGATTGGCAACATCTCGACTCACCTGCTTACTGCCGAACAAGTGTCCAAGAATCCCATTGCCGTCTTCAATGGTTTCTGGTCGGCTCAAGGTATTGGGTTGCTCCATGTATTGTGCGTGTTTGCCGGTACGCAACGCATCGAGTAGTTCGTCCATTCCTTGCTCGCCACCGGTGTTGTTTTGCATGCCGCGTGAGAGTGCCGGGATAAGACCTTCCACGGCCGACCGGGTTTCATTTTCACTAAGGCCAAAATTGCGTGACAGCTCATCCAGAGCTGGTTTGTTTTCGTTCGAGAGAAGCAGGTCGAGTATGTTCATGCAGTGTGTCCTAATAATATGTATCGGTTTTTTGTCACTTTCAATCCATCGAAATTTATAGCAACTAAGCAACTACTAGCAACCAAAAGCGAGAAAGTGATGCGTTTTATTCAATAGCCATGAAAATAGCCGAATTCAACAGTGCCTCAAGCCGGGGAATGCCAGCTTGCGCTAGTGTTGTTTATGCAGGCGAATGGTCGTCCAGTATAAAGGCTTCCCAGTCTTCGAGTACTTCGCGAAAATGTTTCAAACCTGTTTGGTATGTTTTTTCTTCAGGTATTGTTTTTTTTGCACCTGGCGTGGGTGTGCCCGCTGCCGAATCTTTGGCATCTTTTGTGGAAGTATCAGTGGAAGCGTCTGCTGCAGTGTCGGCGGTGCTGGGTTGGTCATCGCCGTCATCATCCCCGTCATCATCGTAGACAAATTCTATAGTCACACCTTCAGCCGTCATGACGACTGAATGGGCATTGCCAATAAATTCGCGCGATTCGGCAGATTCATCCTCGATGGCGGTAATATCGTCCATCAGGTCGTGGCATATATGATCGCTGCCTTGCACATCTTCTTCCAGAAAGGCCATGAGCAGCTTTTCGCTGCTCGGACCGCGGGCCCGCGGGGCGCCGTTTGAGTCAAAAAACAGATTTAAATTTCTAGCCATGAGTTGGAACTAAGCGATCTGTTGCTTGGGACGTAACCCTATCGTACTTAAACGGCTCAAAAATGCCAACAACTCTTCATAAATTCTACGTAGCAAATCTGTGAGCAGCTCGGTGCATTCAGCCCGGAAACCGCGGCCAATCAACGTTTTATTTAACTGGCATATCAAAACGGCCATATTTGGGTTATCCCGCTAACGCAAAAATCTGTCGATCTGATTGTAGTGTACAGAAACCACACGCGATACACTTGCGGGTTGCCAGAACCGGCATTTGCGCGCCGGGTTGATGTTAAGTACCCCATACCTGTGCCGATTATTGTCAGGCTGTATGCGAGTGCTTTTCAATGTAAACAGTTTGCCTCATCGGAGCCGTAAATGAACAATCTGATCGCGGATCATGTTGACATGACCTTCACCATGCCTTCCGGTGAGCAAGTGCATGCACTCAAGGATGTCAACTTCACTTTGAAAGAAGGCGAATTGCTGTCGGTGCTTGGTCCGTCAGGCTGTGGCAAAACCACTCTGCTAAACCTGATCGCCGGATTTCTTCGCCCGACAGGTGGCCGCATTGAACTCAATGGTGCTGACATCGATGGTCCCGGAGTGGAGCGAGGTATGGTGTTTCAGCAAGGTGCCCTGTTTGAGTGGCTGACGGTTTCTGAAAATGTCGATTTTGGTTTACGCATGAAGAAATCGCCGAAAGCGATAAATAAGCAGAAAGTAGAGGAATGGTTAGAGATTGTTGGCTTGCAGGGGTTTGGAGATACGCCTACTTATCAGTTGTCTGGCGGAATGCAGCAGCGGGTTGCACTGGCACGCTGCCTGATAAACGACCCTGATGTCATCTTGATGGATGAGCCACTGGGTGCGTTGGATGCACTAACAAGGGAAAAAATGCAGTCGCTGGTACTCAAAATATGGAAAGAGACTGGCAAGACAATCATGATCATAACGCACTCGGTTGAAGAGGCCTTATTGTTGGGCGAGCGTTTGTTTGTCATGGCACCACGACCGGGGCGGTTACACAAAGAATACCATTTGCCATTTGCCGAAATGGGCTTGAAACAGGATTTACGCGATGTCAAACATGATGTTCAGTTTGGTGAAGTGCGCGAAGAGATACTGAGCATGATCTGGAACATGGAAGAAGAGATCATGGGGAAATCTGCATGAGCGAGCTATTTCAGAGCCCGCGCGGTTTGTTTATTGGCGCATTATTTATTGTCCTCATTTGCATTCTGGTCTGGGCGATCTGGTATGGCCGTCGATTGGCCAGAACGGAAGTAACAGACTTGGTTTTTGGCAATCCAATGAAAGCCCTGGGAGGCTACCATTGGGTTATATCCGGGGTTTCCACTGTTCTGTTGCTGTGGCTTTACTTTTCATGGGATGCCGCTCGCGCGTTTTTTCCAAATGCGGCCAATGAGTTGTGTCAGGTCGCTAAAGTTGAAAGCGCTGTTATTCCGATGCGTACAGCCTTTCCGTTCGAGGAAAGGTTGTTGCGCGGTACTAATCTGCTTAATCGGGATAAAACACAGCTCGATATTTTGCGCGCTCGTGCAAAGAGCGATGCGTTTGATGAAACCCAGCAGGTTCAGTTGGGTTCACTCGTTGATCAACTGGAGAAGCTACAAACCAACCTCGCGTCACCGGCAAGCTTATCGCCTGAAACCACCGCCAAAATAGATGACATTGTCGCCCGCATTGACGCTACAACGGCAAAACTTAAGCAAGGCGAACTCAGTGATGAACAACGAACAGCCATTGCGAACGCAAAAGAGAACCAAGCTGGTTGGGGATTGGGTAAAACTGAAGTGCCAGGAGAGCCTGTCACTGAACGTGGGGCATTGTTTGCAGCAATCACACCAGAGCTAACCGAAATTGCATCCGACTACATTGAAGTGCGTAATACCAGTCCTGCATTTCTGGACAGTGTTGCTGATCTGGAGACCGATATAGGTGCATTGGGTAAATCGGAACCTGCGATCGATAATTTCCGCAAGCAACTTAATAAGATGCTCAAACGAATCGATGATGGCGCAATATTTCCGCCTAATGCTCTGGATAAAGTAGAGCAATCACTGGCAAATTTGCACCAGGTACAAGTTGAAAAAAAGGGTAGCTTGAAATGGATTGATGCCCTGGCTATGCCTGGAGGCAAAATTCTCTCAGGTAACACAGCCTGTAGTGAGCAAGGGTCGGGTCGATGGCTACCAAAGCCGTCTGACACGGTTGCAACGTTTGTGAGACTTGCCAATCCAAGTATCGGTTTTAAAAACATTCCGTTGTTATCGATAAAGCAAAAACCGTTAGCAGAAATGGTTGGCTTTTTAACTCCGGATTGGATTGCCGACCTGGTACCCGGTGAATACCCGCGTCATCAAGCCGACGGCAAGATTGGCGAAAATTTGAAAAGTAAGGTGCTGAATGTAGCCACTGGTAACTTCCCATCCATTTCGGTGCCGGTGCCGACAGGGCACATTTGGGATTCGATCATGCGTGTACTTGCTGGTCTGTTTTTTGGCATCGTCCTGGGTGTGCCGTTGGGATTATTAATGGGCTTGTCGCGCTTGGCGAAAGGCTTTTTTGACCCGTTGATCGAACTGTACCGACCAGTTCCGCCGCTAGCGTGGGCGCCATTAATTCTGACTATATTCGGTATTCAGGATGACGGTAAAATCTTCCTGTTGTTTATGGTGGCTTTTGCCATTATGGTCATTTCGGCCAGAACTGGCGCAACGGGTACACAGTTATCAAAAATACATGCATCACATTCTTTAGGCGCGTCGCGCTGGCAGATTCTGAAGAACGTTATTCTGCCTAATTCCCTGCCTGAAATATTGACCGGTATCAGGATATCCATCGGTGTTTGTTGGGGCACACTGGTTGCCGCTGAAATGTTGGCCGGTACCACCGGGGTGGGCTTTGTGGAGAACGTCGCTCGAAAGCAATCGGACTACGAAATCATCTGGATTACCATCATTATTCTGGGCTTGCTGGGTCTGATGTTCGACTTAATCATGCGATGGGTGATCAATAAGACGATTCCGTGGCGTGGTAAGGGCTAGGAGCCTGCGCGGCAGAAGCTCTGCTACTGCGAACGCGCCACAGCGGTACGTTTTAATCGATCATTTTCGTTACGTATGAACAACTATGCGCCTCAAATGATCGTTAAAACGCCCTCGCCGTGACACGTTCTCGCTACGCAGATTTCTACCGCGCAGACTCCTAGAAAACCGGCATTTTTGCTCACTGTTTCACAAAATCCTTCACTTTGGAACATCGATTGCACTGATGAGGGTCCCTTATTAGCGGACGGGTCTACTATGGCTATCGTCAGTGCCGAACAATCTGTTGTTACCTCGTTATCCAGCGTTAAAGAACAACGACTCGACTTGCAGCTGCGCCAACTTGAATTTCATGCGCTACTGCATAGAAAACTTGATCTGGTGTTGTTGCTTGAAAGTTTTATGAGTGAAGCTCAGGCTTTCGTTCGTTTTGATGGCATGCAGTACCTTGCCGCAGAACGTGGTCGCGACCTGTTGATCGGTGATGTTCGTCAACATCGTCAGCAGTTTGAACTCAAATTGGGTGATCGTAGCCTGGGTGATATTTCACTCATGCGTTCTAAAGCCTATTCCTCACGTGAAAAACGCGATGCGGAGCGCTTGATGGAAAGCCTGATTTATCCATTAGAGAACGCCCTGGAACACCATTGTGCGGTACTCGCTTCAATGACCGACAAAGCATCGGGAGTTCACAATCAGCATGCGTTGGACCAGCAGCTTCCACGAGAGATTCGTCTTGCCAGAAGAGCAGAGCAGCCCCTGGCAATAATGTTATTAACAGTCGACTATCTTGAGTCTATTAGCGAGCATCATGGCACCGCTGTCGGTGAGCAAGCATGGCAATCGGTGGCTGAGGCACTCACTGAGCGTCTTCGTCAAAGTGATGTTATTTTCCGAACTGAGCTCGATGAGTTCTTAATTGTGCTAAACCACACAGATATAGAAGGCGCTTTGGCATTGAGTAATCGTTTAAGAGCGCAAGTTGATCGAGCGGTGAGCTACGACAATGTGCAGTTTGTGCTTACAGCCAGTGCCGGAGTGACCGTGCTGGATGAATCTGATGATGCCAGCGCGTTGGTACAACGAGCTCGTGATGCTCTGTCGCAGGCACGTCAGGCTGGTCGAAATCAGATCAAAGCACTGCCTGCCAACGCACCGGATGGTTTTGATGATTCTCCTGGCGGTGGCTCGGTCGCATAATTAGTAACCATCCAGAAAGTACCACACTGGCATATTCTTTCGGGTATAATTGTCGGCTCGAAGGCATCAGGGGTTCCCTGATGAAAACAACGTCCCCTTCGTCTAGTGGCCTAGGACACCGCCCTTTCACGGCGGTAACAGGGGTTCGAGTCCCCTAGGGGACGCCATTTTTCAAATGGCGTTGTTGTTAGCTATATGTAGTTGTTATCCATATTGTTGTCTATATTGTTGTCTATATAAGAGACGCTATTTTCCCAAAATGGCGTTGTTGTTATTCGTTTTGCGGTTTCCTTATTTAGAAGTCTTGGCAGTTTACTCTGCTTCGACGTCTGCTCTCGTTGCTAATTTCTTTTCACGATGCAATCGATCGACTTTGCTTAAAATGTAGTATTACCTATGGACGGGCTAACAGGAGTAGTCATTCATGAGCAAGCGGAGTAAGTTGCCTTCTGGCAGTCAAAAAAAAAAGCGCAAACGTCTTGCGCCTCCGGACCGTGATGCCCAAATTGTGAAGGAAACCATTCGCTATTTTGCAGAAGTTGGTATCGGTGGGCAAACCCGCGAACTTGCACAAAGACTAGGCATCACCCAGCCGTTGCTTTATCGCTATTTTCCGACCAAACAACATCTGATTGAGCGTGTTTATGAGGAAGTGTTTGAAAAGCACTGGAGTGCAGATTGGAGACTGGGGCTACAGGACAAATCGATGAGTCTGAGGGACAGACTGATTGAATTTTATAAAAACTACACAAAGATCATTTTCAACTATGAGTGGATGCGCATATACATGTACTCAGGTCTGGCTGGTGCCGAACTTAACAAACAATATATCAGCCGACTTGAAAATGAAATTCTAAAAACAATTTGCTTTGAACTACGGGATGAGTTTGGTCATAAAAAAGTCAACGACCCAATCACAGACATGGAGTTGGAACTGGTTTGGAATCTGCAAGGCGGTATTTTTTATTATGGCGTCAGAAAATATATCTACCAGATTAAAGTTTCCGATGACCTGGATACGATTATTACCGAATGTATTGATTCCATGCTTGAAGGCGCACCCCGTACGCTAAATAGCCTCGAAGGCTGAGGTGGATTCGTATTGTGCACACCTTAAAAAATTAAAATATGCTCGACACACGTTGCCGAATCCAGAAAAGGCCAGACGTTTCATAGAACGTCGGTTCTCAGATTTCACTGCCAATTGAATTAATAAATAAGTATAAATTGAAGCACGGCTTTGTGTTTCATCAGACAATCCACTAGCCGCACATTCCACTTGACAGTTAACGACTTTCTCTACAATATTATTTATCAGTCGATAAATACGACATGGTCGGCTGCGCTCGTCTGATTAGAACTTGTAAGTATAGAAAATGGGTTCTTGGGCGGTGTAGTCCAACCTGGGGGAGGTTGGTCGATTATCGGTATTACTGTGTCATTGTTAGGAGGAAACATGTTTCCAGCTGTCATCGAAGGTTACTATCGACCAAATACAGTTGAAGAAGCCCTGCAGCTTTTGAAAACGCAGGGTGATAACACACATTTTATCGCGGGTGGCCAAAGCATCATGCAAGCCATCAAATCGCGTTTTTTAAGCCCGACAAATCTAATAGATCTGCAATCGGTGAGTGAACTTGCAGGTATATCCCAACAGGGTGGCACCACAAGAATCGGTGCGATGACCCGCTATTGTGATCTGGCTAAAACTACGGCATTAAAGCCTGCCCATATGGCAATACAGGACGCGGCTACGCATGTCGGTGATCGCCAGGTTAGAAACCGGGGCACCATTGGCGGGTCACTTAACTGGAATTACATTGCTTCATGCATTCCGCCATCGTGTATCGGGGTCGGTGCAAGTGTCGAGTTGCAGAATGTAGACGGTAAAAGTCGCACACTGGCCGCGGAAGATTTTCTTGGCTCGCCATTGGATACGATGCGTGAGGAAGATGAAATCATGGTTGCAGTGGTTCTTGAAGATGCAGCCAATACCGGCAGTGCTTATCAGAAATGGGGATTAGTAACTGACTCTTTACCGGTGGTCAATGTTTGCTGTTCGGTTACTTTAGATGCTGCGGGTGTCTGCACCTCTGCAAGGTTGGTTCTAGGTGCACTGCCATCTGGTCCAGTAAGGATTGCAGCTGCAGAGAATGCTCTGATTGGTGCATCCGTTGACGATGCAGCAGCTGTTGCCAACGCCTTGACAACGGCTGCGCAAGAGGCAGACTTCGATGATGAAGCCACAGCTGACACTGAGTATAAAAAAGTGCTACTGGGGAAAATTGGCGGCCAAGTCATTACCACAGCATTTGAACGTGCAAAGGGAGCTACATAATAATGAAAACAGATGTTTCGATTGCTATCAATGGCGAGGTCTTTGAAGAAACCGTAGAGAACCGCTTGTTGCTGGTTGATTTTATTCGCGATCATGCAAACCTTACTGGTACCCATGTTGGCTGCTCGTTTGAGGGCGTTTGTGGCGCTTGCACTGTGCAGGTTAATGGCGAGCCAATGAAGTCATGTCTAATGCTTGCTGTGCAGGCAAACGGCAGCGAAGTGTCAACGGTAGAAGGGCTCGCCGATGGCGATAGTCGCAGTGTATTGCAAAAGTCGTTCAGTACACATCACGCCTTGCAGTGCGGATACTGTACTCCCGGCATACTCATGAACATGTCTGAATTTCTGGAACAAAACCCGGACCCCTCTGAAGATGAAATCCGACATGCACTGATTGGCAATATTTGCAGGTGTACTGGGTACGTTCAAATAATTGAGGCCGTTAAACACGCGGCAGCCGAACTACGTGCTAGCTCATAAACTGGTGTTCAAAGGAGCGATATCATGAATATTGATGCGAAAAGTACTGATAGTTGGGTTGGCGCTGAGCTGCCACGTAAGGAAGATATTCGCTTAACTACCGGTCGCGGTCAGTTTTTTGCCGACAACAAAATACCTGGAACACTGCATCTGGTGTTTGTCAGAAGTACTCACGCACACGCCAATATAAGGGGCATAGATACAACTGCTGCTGCTGCGCTTAACGGCGTAGTTGCGGTGGTGACAGGAGATGACATCAAGGATGTCATTAAACCAATACCACAACCGTCATTGGTGCCGGCCCTGCCTGCCAACTTTCCACAATTCTGGCCATTGGCTATCGGCAAGGTAAAGTTTCATGGCGAACCAGTTGCCGCGATTGTGGCGAAAAATCGTTACATTGCCGAAGATGCTGCGCAGTTGGTAAAAATCGATTACGACGTGCTGCCAGCGGTAACCGATATGGAAGCAGCACTACAAGCAGATTCGCCTATCGTGCAAGACGAATTTGCCAGTAATGAACAGTTCGCTATGAACATCACTGGTGGTATGACACCCGAAGAGCAGCAGGCCAAGCAAGATGAAATTGACGCTTTGCTCGAGGCTTCCGAGGTCAGAATAAAGCGACGGTTCAGAGTGCACCGTTGCGGTGTCACGCCTCTGGAGCCGCGTGGGGCAATGGCGAAATGGGATGACGACGGGTTAACAGCCTGGATAACTTCGCAGCGTCCACATGTTGATAAGCTGGCGCTTGCTGAACTGCTCGATATAGAGTCGGACAAGGTTCGGGTTATTGCCCCTCGCGATCAGGGTGGAGCGTTTGGGTCGAAGGCGCCGGTCTATCGTGAACCAACTCTGGTTGGCTATATGGCGCGCAAGCTCGGACGCCCAGTACGCTGGCTGGAAACTCGAGAAGAATGTTTGATGTCGATTGCGCAGGAACGCGATCAAATTCATGATCTGGAAATCGGTGCAGATAAAGACGGCAAGATAACCGCACTAAGAGACCACCTGATCGCAGACAACGGCGAGGGATGCCAGGGCGGATATTGGGGCTTCATCATGCCGTTCTATGGTGCACTGGTAGTTTCTGGCGCCTACGACATACCCAACGTTGATATCCAGATTCGTGTCGCCAATACCAATAAAGCAACTTTGTCTCCGGCACGCTCGTTTGGTGCATTTGCAGCGCGCTTTGCAATGGACCGGGCCCTGGATATCGTTGCAAAAGAATTGAAACTCGATTCACTGGAGGTGCGCAAGCGTAACCTGATTTCGGAGCTGCCTTACACCTCTGCTACAGGCATCTTCCACGACAGCGGTGATTATCAGGCAGTGCTCGATAGCGTTGTGGATAAAATCGGCCTGAAAGAGTTTCGCAAAGAGCAGGAAGCGGCACGTGCACAAGGTCGTTACTTAGGGATAGGCTTCGCAACCGGCTCAGAACTTTCTGGCGTGTCTTCACATGTATTTGTTGGCATGAACAATCCGCCGGGTTTTGGTGCAGTTGCAATTCGAATCGATCCGCATGGCAAAGTACAAATGTCTGAAGGCGATGCACCGCAGGGACAAGGGCACGAAACGGCAATGGCACAAGTGGCTGCTGAGGAATTCGGTATTAATCCGGAAGACATCAGCTTAATTACCGGAGATACTGGCACGACACCGTTTGGCGTCGGTACGCTGGGTGCAAAGAGTGGCTCTTATAATGTCAGTGCCATCGTAAACGCCGCCCGAGTGCTTAAAACCAAAATGGCCACTGTGCTGACGCACGATCTGGAAATGAATGCATCACCGGATGATTTTATCTTTAAAGGCGGCAACGTCACACACAAAGATGATGCCAGTAAAACCAAATCGTTTGCCGAACTTGCCTATCGCATAATCATGGCGCCATTAAACTTACCTGAAGGCATGCAGGCTGGTCTGGAACACACCGACTATTTTGAAGCGGATGTACCTATGCTTATTTTTGGTGCCCATGCAGCGGTTGTTGAGGTTGATGTGGATAGTGGCGAATTCAAAATCCTTCGCTACTTAACAGCAGATGATGTTGGTACCGTGATAAACCCGCTAGTGGTTAAAGGGCAGGTTCACGGCGGTGTTATACAAGGCATCTCGAATGCTTGCTATGAGGAGTTCATTTACGATGATAATGGACAACAACTAACGTCGACCTTTGAGAACTACAAAATAATGAATGCGGCCGATGCCATCAATGTGGAGGCGCATCACGATGTGAATACCTTATGTCCACACACACCGCTTGGTTCGCGAGGGCTGGGTGAGGGCGTACCTGGACCGGTACCAGCGGCGCTCACCAATGCAGTTTGCGATGCACTTTCACCACTTGGGATTGAAATCAATCAACTGCCACTACGACCAAATACCATTTGGAAGAAAATACAGGAAGCTAAATCTGCCTAGGTAATGCTTATTGCTGATAAAAAAGGACACTCTCATGAGTGTCCTTTTTTCATATTATTTAATTGCCTGAGGGTTGATCGGTGAGCCACACCCTCCCGGAAGATTCATCGGTGGAGCGCAAAAGAAAAACTCGTACACACCGTCTTGTGCACAATCTTCAGCCAATTCTTTTACATAAAAAATTTCACCCATGGTAATACCGATCGCTGGAATAACGACCCAGTGCCAGGGTTGGTTGGCTTCGGTTGTTTCGTTGGGCCGAACTTCACAGCCCCAGGTATCAGCACAAATAGCGGCGATGTCATTTTCTTTGATCCAGTAACAGGTTTCAAAGGCGAGACCAGGCGCATCGCCACCGCCGTAACCAGACCAGTCATCAGCCGCGAGACATCTTTCCTGGTGCCCGGTTCTGACAATAACAAAATCAGCGGTGCGAATTTCAACACCCTGGGCGGCAGCGGTTCTGTTCAAATCATCATTAGTAATCGGGTAGCCATCGTCAAGAGAATCAACACCTTTCCAGCGGGCTACATCAAGCAGCACGCCTCGACCTACCATTTTGTCTACAGTATGTTCAATGCCAAGTTTTTTAGCGCCGTTCGCATCAACCAGTGTTGCTGGATAGCCGTTATACATTTTGTCGTCCAGAAAAATGTGGGCAAGCGCATCCCATTGCGTCGAGCATTGGCATGGCAAGTTGACTGCATCATCGGCATAGCGAAGATAGGCGTCACCTATATCCTGATTGCCGGCTGCTGCATCGGTACCGGTAGCAAGCATCGTATGGATAGGATTCCATCTTCCACCAAACAGGCCACTTTGGATTTTCTCGTCCAGCGGTAAACCCAGCGCGAAAGTTTTTCCCTTATTTATTAATCCGGCCGCTTCCTTCACATGATCAGGAGTAATCAGGTTAAGCGTTCCGATTTGGTCATCGCTGCCCCACCGTCCCCAGTTAGAAAGTTTTTCAGCGGCTTCGTATATAGCAGCGCGATTAACGGTCATTGACATCGCATCGTTCCTCTTAATTAGCGTGAGTGTAACTACATATAATCTGAGATCTACTGTCCCCTTAATTTATCATATGATAAACTAGTGACTAAATGAAGACATGATTCGTCTAATTTTATGAGTAGGAAACGGCAATGAGTACAGCAAAGCCATTCGATCTGATTTTTGAAGGAACCGGCAAGGCAAGTGGCAAAATGCGTAACGATATCGCTGTGCAGTGGCCTGCCATGGATGAAAGTTTTGAGTTGGCAACCGATGAAGGGGGGTTTCATGGAGGTGATGGAACTGCACCGCCGCCCTTGGCTCTGTTTGTAGCCGGACTAACTGGCTGCGTGATGACTCAAATTCGCGCCTTTGCAAAACGCTTCAAAATAGAGCTTACCGATGTAACCGTCAACACCAAGTGTCATTGGAAAGGAGAACCAAGTGACGATGGCGCATATGTTGGTTCACCAGTCGGGTTTCATCTGGATGT
The DNA here is from genome assembly GCA_964437945.1 of uncultured Granulosicoccaceae bacterium. Lineage (GTDB taxonomy): Bacteria > Pseudomonadota > Gammaproteobacteria > Granulosicoccales > Granulosicoccaceae > Granulosicoccus. Next base: position 795 of record CAYTJF010000014.1, on the reverse strand, counting down.
TGTGATCGACAGTCCGGCGCCACTTGATGAACAATTAAGGCTGCTGGAAGCAGCAAAAAAGGGCTGTTTTCTCGAAGCAAGCCTGACCAACGTTTGTCAGATTACGCATAGATTGAAAACTCAGGAAGGGTGGGTAGACGCCTGACGCTGATTGTTTAAGCAGGAGGTAAAACTGCTTTCTCGAAATTTTCAAAAAACTTCTTGGCCAGTTTTTTTGATGTACCCTCTACCAACCGGCTACCTATCTGGGCGAGCTTACCGCTGACGTCAATTTGTACTTCGTACGTTAACAAAGTATGTTCATCCTGTTCTGTCAGTACCACATCGGCTCCGCCTCTGGCGAACCCGACGGTCCCGGCATCACCCTGACCACTTAACTTAAAATTCTCCGGAGCACCATCAGTGTCGAGCGTTACCTCGCAGCCAAAAGACGCTTTTACCGGACCGAATTTGACCAAAACAGTACCCTCTAATTCAGTGTCACTGAGTTTGTTTAACGATTCGCAACCGGGAATACTGGAGCGTAAAATCTCAGGATCGTTGAGGGCGGTGTAAACGTCTTCTCTCGGTAATTGGATAACAGCCTCTTCTTTATAGTTCAAGATCAGTGTTTCCAGTTAGGTGATTCGACTATTATCTGCTTTACCATTTTACTTGAATTACATAAACAACGCATAATCTATTCGACACCAAAGTCCTCTTTTGTATATCTCACCCGATCGGGGGATCCCGAACCACTTCTTCATCACGACCTTTGCTAGTGATATAAAATATCAGTTGGATCTAGTTTGGTTT
>CAYTJF010000013.1:0-44116 GCA_964437945.1 uncultured Granulosicoccaceae bacterium | reverse complement strand
GTACAAAATTTGACAGAATACGTCGCCAATTGTACGCTGTCGACACCAATCGGGCTTGCGCCGTGTCTCCTCGCCCGATAGTAGGGTTGGGCGCTATGGCGCTGTTAAATTGGTTCAGATTCACCCATGGTTTTAACTAAAGAATAACAGAACAGGAGGTCAAGCATTGCTATGGCTTCCAATAGTTAGAACGTCACAATAATCCCGTTTGTTGTACCGCCCTGGTATGGCTTCCGCAGCAAATATCCAATACAGGCTTTGAATCGCTTGATAGTTGTGGCAACTAGCGCACCTCAAAGCTTCCACCTTCTTCGTTATATATACGTAAAAAGATAGGTTAAACTATCAATATGTTAGGACGACATGTGAAACAAAAGTTATTGGAGAAATCAGGTTGCAGGCTTTACAGCAATACTGCATTTGTCGCTTTGCAAAAAATCCATAGGCCTTTAAAAGATAAATCGGACATTAATCATGATAAACCATGATAAAAAGCATCCAAACAGTCTTTCTTCAAAAATAGCCAGCGGTATACCAACGTATTTGACTGCTGTAATTATGCCGTTGATCTTGGCGGTTATTGCGTCATTTAGAGATGATCGCGAACAAACTGTTTGGATAGCATCAATCGGGGCAGCATTAGTTTTCTTGCTTTGGGCGACTTCCGTTTTCATATTGTGGATCATTAATAAAAAGGAAGAAAATAACAACTTTACTGCTGACAAGGCGTTTGATGTTTTTCGTTTCAAGCCTTACAGCGGTGACGAACGCGATATCTTTTTTCGGCCTGATAAAGTACAAGAAAAACTTGTTGAATGGGTTAGATCAAGTGAAGAGAGCATTTTGTATCTTACGGGTCCATCAGGGACAGGTAAGACATCACTACTCCGTGCTTGGCTTGTTCCGGAGCTGCAAAAGAGAGACCCAGAGGTCAATCTTTGGGTAGTCGATAATCTCGGGAGTTTGGAGGAACGAGCGCGAGAGGGTGAGGAGGATCGTTCACCGCCCCAAGTATTCGAAAAAATAACCGATTTCATCAAAAAGAGAATCACTGAGGTCGCACCTGATATTCTTAGAGAAGACAATACCGATAGCATTCGAGACCTGCTCGAGAGAGCGACCAGCCTCAGTCCGGGAAAGCTAATAGTAGCAATCGATCAATTTGGTTCGAGTCTTCTCATCCAGAACAATGACGAGCGTGAACGATTCGCCAGTTTCTTCAAAGACCTGGAAGAACGACCGATCAGAGGGTTAACATTATTATTGGTAATGCGTTCCGATAGACTCGATTTGGGAAACCTGCCCTACCTAAATCTGCCCGATACAACACTGCCGGGCAATCGTTTCGAAGTTCGACCACTTCTCCATCATGAGGCGATTGAACTGCTTGAACACATCGCGGACGAACTCTTACCCGATCAGCGAGAACGCATTATAGAGGAAGCAAAAGAGATTGATCAGGGGGCAATAAGACCGGTAACACTCAACATCGCTGGCAAAGCGTTGCAAAGCAGCTCTCGTTCGGCACCTAACGGTCGACTGGTTGAAATGTATCTTAGACAAGTTTTGACGCGAGCTGGCTATGAGGATTACGTCCCGAAAATTCTGGATGCAATGATTACGCAGCAAGGCCGAACCAGACGATCAACGGTGAAAACACTCGCAGATCGTGTTGGAATGGATACCGTTACCGTTCAAAAATTTTTGCGATCGCTAAAAAAAGAAGGTCTGGTCCGTTCTTTAGATGCTCCAAAAGACACAACGTGGGAAATCACCCACAGCTTTCTTGCCGAACAACTCGATAGAATCATTCCACGCTTGAGACCAAGCTGGTGGGACTATATTCGACGTGGCATGATGCCGCTCGCTTTCGGTTCCATTGTGTTACTCGTGGCCGTTAGCATTCCAAAATTTACCAACGATCGGAGAGTGTCAGAAATCAAGAATTCTGGTATCAGCATTGTGAAGGAAGACCAGTTTTATGCAGTAGTCTTAAAAGGAGAGGCTCAAATTAGCAGAATCCAGGATATCGAAAAATTAGGTTCAGCGATAACATCGCTAGAAATATCGCACAGCGATAAAGTTAACGAAATTCCAAACCTGGATAGCTTTGATAACTTGCAAAAATTGACCATAGTAAACAACGATGGAATAGTTGATATAGACGGGCTGGAAAATTTGGGTAACCTTAATACATTGGTGATTGATAATAATGATCAATTAAAAAATGTAAATGTAATCGAAAAACTCTCCAATTTAGAAACTATCGACATATCCAACAATACCCAATTAGATTCTTTGCCGCGTCTAGATAGTATTAACAACCTTCAAGTATTGATGGTAAGAAATAATGAGTCGCTTAAATCTGTTCCTAGTCTGAAAAATATTGACAGTCTTAAAGAACTTTGGATAATGAACAACACGGTTCTTGATGAAATCCCTGAACTGGGTGTCATTTCGAGATTTACAGAAATCGCACTCGGCAGCATTCCCAATACCAATAACGACGAAGAAGACACCTGGTTCGATAAATCATTAGAACTATTGAAAGAAGCATCTGTGGATACAACAATTCTCGTTTCGCGCGACTCTCTTCGCAGGGGCTGGCAAAAAAAGCTAAATGAATCAAGATCGAAGATACAACCGTCACCTGGTAATGCGACCGTCGAACCTTGGTGAGTTTATGTTTCAGCACAGACTTATTCAGTTTGTTATCGACTTATCGTGAGCATCGAAGTATCAGAATAAGGAAAAGATTGATGTTATTTCGCTGTTCTATGTTTTTTATTTTAGCTGTGGTAACCAGCGTTACATCCGCGGGAACCTTGGAAGATGTCCGAACACGTGGAAAACTCAACTGCGGTGTCGACGGCGATCTATTGGGATTCTCGAAACCTGGTGAGACCGGTAGCATGGAAGGTATCGATGCTGATATCTGTTATGCACTAGCAGCTGCAATATTCGATGAACCTGAGCCCAAAAAGAACGTCAATTTTATTCTGATGAATCCCGACGAGCGGTTTGATTTTCTCAGGGATGGCAAAATTGACGTGCTTTCACGTAACACGACGCATACGTTTAGCCGCGATTCGGATGGCATTAATTTTACGCACTACAACTACATCGACGGCCAGGGTTTCATGGTAAGAAAATCACTGAATATTGGTAAAGCAACGCAGCTGGATAATGTCGATGTGTGCGTTCAAATGGGAACGACATCCGAGCTTAATCTGGCCGATTTTTTTCAGACCAGTGGTAAGGACTACGGACAAAAATTATTCTCGACGACCAGACAGACCCGGGAGGGTTTTGCCAGAGGTGAATGCGATGTTGTCACGGCGGATCTATCCCAGCTTGCAGCGATGCGCATTGAAATTGGCGAAGACGATCTAATCATCTTATCCGAAGTCATCTCGAAAGAACCGCTTGGCCCAGTCGTTAGAGGCGGTGACGATCAATGGATGGATATTGTTAAGTGGACAATCTATGCCATGATCAACGCTGATGAACTCAAAATTACCTCGGAAAACGTCAATGAGATGAGGAACAGCGAAAATGCCGAAATCAAAAGGCTCTTGGGAGTCGACAAAGATATGGGTCAACTCCTTGGCTTATCCAAGGACTGGGCAGTAAATATCTTAATGGCTGTGGGCAATTACAACGAAACTTATCAAAGAAATATCGTTGATATACTCGGACTAAAGCGTACAGGAGTTAACGCATCATGGAAGAATGGTGGCGCAGTTTATGCGCCTCCAGTACGATAAAAATTTTTTCGAGGCCGAGTTTTTCAGTTGCCAATTCAGCAACAAGTGCGACTAATATTTGTCCAGAATTGGTTTTTTTGTTTACAGCCATTGGAAACAGCAACGGGATTTTGAGATTACAGCTTTACTGACCTGACGAACACTGTCTGTGTATTTGAGCCTGTAAATTGGAGCGGGAAACCAGATTCGAACTGGCGACCTCAACCTTGGCAAGGTTGCGCTCTACCAACTGAGCTATTCCCGCGCCGATCTGTATATTGTGGGTTCACACGGTGCAACTGTCAAGGCCCCGGCTACACTGTTTACACTACGGGTAAAACACCAAAATATGTATTCGGCTATGTATCTGGCAGTTCAACTGGTTGGTCAGCCGGTTGGTCAACTGATCGTTCAGTTAGGTCAGGTGAAAATGCTGCCCGCATGTAATCCACCATAGACCAGATAGTCAACGCAGTGGCGATGTACAACGCCACCAGGCCTATCTGGTATATGGGTAAGCCAAGAAAGTTGTGCAAATACAACAGACAGGATAACGCAACAATTTGGGAAGTCGTCTTGACTTTGCCCAGCCAACCCACGGCAACCCTGCCGCGCTGCCCCATTTCCGCCATCCATTCACGCAAAGCGCTTATCGTAATCTCACGACCAATAATGACAATGGCGGGAATAGTGAGCCATGGGCTATTGTCAAATTCAACCAATAAAATAAGCGCAGTAGCAACCATGAGTTTATCGGCTACCGGGTCGAGGAAAGCACCAAAACGACTTTCCTGATTCCATCTTCTTGCTAGATAACCATCGAGCCAATCGGTGATTCCAGCAATAACAAATATGAAACATGAAACCGGTCTCGCCCATGAATATGGCAAGTAAAAGATCACAATAATGACCGGCAACAATGCAATTCGCAACAGTGTTAACAAAGTTGGCAACGTTGTCAGATTTTTGGACGGCAAAACTTACTCCTTTGATTGCGATGGGGAGAACAATACTCCACCAGGGTGCAGTTCATCATAAACTCTTGTGGCAAGTTCGTTGCTGATACCCGGTACACCCGCAATGTCTTCAACACCAGCCTTAGCGAGCTTCTGTATACCGCCAAAATGCGTGAGCAGGGCTTTCCGCCTTTTTGGACCCAAGCCTTTTATTTCCTCTAACGATGACTGCCGCCGTTTCCTGGCACGCTTACCCCTATGGCCGGCAATGGCAAAACGGTGAGCTTCATCGCGAATTTGTTGTATTAGCAACAATGCTGCCGAATCATTGTTTAACTGTTTTTCCGATTGTTGCCGACATAGAATCAGTGTTTCATCACCAGGGCGTCGATCAGGGCCTTTTGAAACGCCGACGACTTCCATGCTATCGATTTGCAAATCCTGCATAACCTCCAATGCGACACCTATCTGCCCTTTGCCACCATCAATAAATAATATTTCGGGCAAATCACGTTTCTCTTTGAGTAGTCGAGTGTATCTTCGTGTCAGCGCTTGCCGCATAGCAGCATAGTCATCACCAGGCGTAATGTCGCTGATATTAAATCGCCGGTATTGCGACTTATCAGCACCGTCTGCATTGAACACAACACATGAGGCCACCGTCGCCTCTCCCATCGTATGACTGATATCAAAACACTCCATTCGCTTGGGCAATTCATCAAGCTCCACCAGTTCACGCAAGGCATCCAGACGTGCTGCCATGCCTGAACGAGATGCTAATCGTGCTGCCAGGGATACATCGGCATTGGTCAAAGACAGCGTTTGCAGCTTTGCCCTATCGCCTCGGACCTTGTGCGAAATCGTTACACTACCACTACTTTTTGCACTGAATATCTCTTGCAATAATTGGGCATCTTGCACAGGTTCGGTGGTAATAATTTCGCGTGGCACATCATGTTCCAGATAAAACTGCGATACGAAGGCGTTCAGGATTTCCGCACTGCTACTCTCGGCTGGGGTGGCTGGATAAAAGGCTTTATTACCCAAATTAGTACCATTGCGAACGAAAAATACCTGTACACAGCTCTGCCCGCCTCGAGTGGCTACACCAACATAGTCGGCATCTTCTTTATCGCGCATAGAGCCGCTTAAATCACTAACCGCTTTTAAACTTCCGATTTGATCTCGTAGTTTTCCAGCTTTCTCAAACTCCAGAGCATCAGAGGCTGCTTCCATTTGAGTGACCAGGTCCTTCATGACTTCAGTAGATTTGCCTTCAAGTACTTTTATACTCATGGCAACATCTTTAGCATAATCTTCGGCACTGATTTTTTTTACGCATGGAGCCGTGCAACGCTGTATTTGATACTGCAAGCACGGCCGTGATCGATTACGAAAATAGCTGTCTTCACATTGGCGGACTTGAAATAGTTTTTGTACCAAACTCAACGAGCGTTTCACTGAACCTGCGCTGGGGTAGGGTCCAATATATTTGCCCTTAACTCGCCTGGCACCGCGTTGATAGCTGATACGTGGAAAATCATCACGCAGTGAAATAAATATGTACGGATAACTTTTATCGTCTCGTAGCACCACATTGTATCGCGGACGATGCTCTTTGATCAGATTATGCTCCAACAGCAAAGCCTCGCCAGCGCTAGCAGTTACCGTGGTTTGCACGTCGCATATTTGAGACACCAGCACGCGGGTCTTTGGGCTATCCAGATTTTTTTGAAAATAGCTTGAAAGTCGATTCTTCAGATTGCTGGCTTTACCAACATAGATTACGTCGTTGACTGCATTGAACATGCGATAGACACCAGGCCGATCGCTTACCGTGCTTAGAAATGCACTGGAATCAAATGCCTGAGGTGCGCTCTTCTTATCTTTGTCACCCGGAACAGCACCTGTATCAGGTGAATCGCTATTTGGATCGTCGTTCATGAAAACAAAAGCGTCAGTGAGGCCACACACTAAACACTGTAGCAGACCTGAGGTTCTCCTAGTACTGGACGAGAGCGGAGCCCCAGGTAAAACCGCCTCCAAAACCTTCTAGTAACATTTTGTCACCCGTTTTGATGCTACCTGATCGCACCGCCTCATCTAATGCTAGCGGTATGGATGCTGCAGAGGTGTTGCCGTGCCTGGCGACCGTCATGATGACCTTATCCATTGACATGCCAAGCTTTTTGGCGGTGGCGGTAATGATACGAACATTGGCCTGGTGCGGCACAAGCCAATCGATATCACCGCGTTTAAGCCCATTGGCTACCAGGGTTTCATCAACTATCGCCCCCAGTGTCTTTACAGCTATCTTGAACACATCCCCGCCTTGCATTTCTACAAATGCACGACCTTCCTGCACAGCCGGGTAGTTGTTTGAGACACCACTCGGAACATGCAGTAATTTTGCATAGTCGCCATCTGCATGCAGATGAGTCGACAGTATGCCCGGTGATTGATCCGCTTTTAAAACGACAGCTCCTGCACCATCTCCAAAAAGCACGCAGGTATTGCGATCTGTCCAGTCAATGATACGAGAAAAGGTTTCCGCACCCACCACTAAAGCGCACTTGGCTGAGCCTGTTTGAACAAATTTATCAGCCACCGACAAGGCATACACAAAACCTGTGCAAACCGCTTGAATATCAAACGCCGGGCATCCGTGTACGTCGAGTCTGCTTTGCAACAGACAAGCGGTACTGGGGAACACTTGATCACTGGTGGTGGTGGCAACAACAATCAGATCGATGTCAGCAGGATTAACGCCAGCAGCCGAGATCGCACGCCTGGATGCCTGTTCAGCCAGATCGACAGTGTGTTCACCTTCAGCCGCTATATGGCGCTGTTCTATACCGGTACGATCACGAATCCATTCATCGGATGTGTCGACCATTCGTTCAAGCTCGGCGTTTGTTAAAACCTTCTCAGGCAGGTAACCACCGGTGCCGATAATTCTGGAATGTGTTGCCACAGCGTTCAGGCAATACTGTTATGGGACTTGTGCATGCTTTCGGTAATCTTGCTCGGCACATCATTCGCAATTTCCAGTAGCGCGATCTCAATCGCGTTGGCAAACGCGACAGCATCAGCGCTACCATGACTTTTGATTACCACGCCCTTCAACCCCAGCAAACTGGCACCGTTGTATTGGCGCGGGTCAATACGATTACCAAATGATCGCAGCATGGGCTTAGCCAGCAAACCCACCAGTTTGTTTACTGGTGAGCGCATAAACTCTTCTTTAAGGTACACCGATACCAGGTGCGCCACACCTTCACTGGTTTTTAACGACACGTTGCCCACAAAGCCATCACACACGACAATATCGGCTCGATCGGTGTAGATCTCGTTGCCTTCGACAAAACCAATGTAATTTAGTGTGCTATCGCTAAGTAACTCTGCAGCCTCTTTGACCTGATCGTTGCCTTTTATCTCTTCTGATCCGATATTCAACAACCCAACTGTTGGCCGCGAATTGGCATCAATCGCCTGTGCCAAAATGGATCCCATGGCAGCAAACTGATAGAGATGATCAGCACTGCAATCCACATTTGCGCCCAGGTCAAGCATATGGGTATGGCCATTAAGCGCAGGAATGGTTGTACAAATAGCAGGGCGGTCAATGCCGGGAATTGTCTTTAGTACAAATTTGCTGATCGCCATCAAGGCACTGGTGTTGCCAGAGCTAACGCATGCTGCCGCTCGACCCGATTTAACCTGATCGATGGCAATACGCATTGATGACTGCTTTTTATTTCGAAGTGCAACAGCAACGCTGTCGTCCATGTTCACCACTTCGGCAGCTTCAACGATCTCAGCCCGCCCTTTTGGTAACGGATTCTTACCAATATGGCGACTGATTTCATCAGGATCGCCAACCAGTAAAAGATTCGCGTCACTGCGGGTGGACAACACCCGTCGAACACCTTCAACGATCACGCCAGTGCCTCTGTCACCACCCATCGCATCGACGGCCACGGTGAGACCGGCGCTCATGATAAAGCTAACGAGGCAATGCGCCGGCTTCGACTTCGGGCTGGCTTATCTGCGGACTTAACCAATAACACGACGAAGCGTCGCTTAGTCTTCGTCGTCTTCTTCTACTTCAACAGTTTCTATAACTTGCTTACCACGGTAAAAACCATCTGGAGTAACGTGATGGCGCCTGTGCAATTCACCAGTTGTGGGATCGGTGGAAAGCGTGGTGCTAGTCAGGCTGTCGTGTGAACGTCGCATGCCACGACGTGAGGGTGTTTTTCGGCTTTTTTGAACGGCCATGGTAATTCCAGTCTTTAAAGTTAATATTTAATGTAGATCAAGATTCTTCAGTACGTCGAACGGGTTTTTGCGTACGTTGTCTACGCCATCATCATCGCTCTGTGTCTTATCGCTCTGACCTACTTGTTCGTTCGTTGTTCCATCGGTTGACTCCGCTTTCGCTTCATCAATAAACAATATATAGCCGCTGGCCTCGCACTCTGCTTCTGTCTCATGCCGAGCAACCGTTGGCAGGTATAAAATCAGTTCATCCTCGAACAAATCAACTACGTGTATTTGCCCGCTGTCATCCAAAACAACCGGATCAAAGCGTTCAGGCACTTGTTGCGCTTCTTCTTCGGTTTTGGCAAATACAAACTCAAATGCCTCGTCGACTGCATATTGCATGGGTTCAAGACACCGTTGGCATTGCAGTCGGTAGTTAGCCGTAAGATTTCCCGCTACCATCACTGCCTTTTTGCGACGCGAGAACCTGAAAACGGCTTGCATTTCACCCGAATCGTCGAGCAGAAACTCCTGCAAGCGGATAAACTGCCTGAGCGGCAATTTCACGCTGTACTGGGTGGAATCTCGCGCCAGCAAATCCGGATTAAACCGGCTGGGGGTTGGCTTGACCATAACCCACGAAGATTAACGAAACTGACCAAAAGGTGCAAGCTTTACTTGGCGCTGGACACCTGTCAATTAGCACTAATTCCGCGCCGGAGTAATCCTTGAGACTAATTTTGGTGGACTATTGCCAAAAACGCGATTTTGAACCGTAAATAGACAAAAAACAATCGACCTATGGACCCACACTACCTGCTTGGCTCAACGTCGCGCTATCGGGCCGAACTACTCTCACGACTGCACCTGCCATTCACCACGGCCAGCCCGGTATGCGACGAAACACCGCTGCCCGGCGAACCGCCTGATACGCTGGCCAACAGATTGGCTCAAGCCAAAGCACTCAGTCTGCGCAGTGAGCACCCGAACACCATTATCATTGGTTCGGACCAGGTTGCAGCGCTCGACGGTATGTTGCTTGGCAAACCCGATACCCTTAGCAATGCTCGCCGGCAACTACAGAGCATGCGCGGCCAATCAGTCGTTTTCTACACCGCGCTAGGCGTTGTCGATAGTCGCTCGGGTCAGGTCCTGCATGCAATGGATGTGACTACGGCCGTGCTACGCGATTTAAGTGATGCGGAGATTGATCGGTACCTGACGGTTGAGCAACCACTGGACTGCGCCGGCAGCTTTATGATCGAAGGCCTGGGTATCAGTTTGTTCGATCGAGTCGAATCAAACGATCCTTCTGCGTTAATTGGACTGCCATTGATTAAGTTGTGTCAGTGTCTCAGAGAACTTGGTTGTGCTCTACCCTAATAAAATCGGAGCCAGCCAGACCCGACCCAAACACCACACTAGCCAAACAGGGCTACATCAATGCCAGCGTAATTCAGCAAAAAGATGATCAGCTGCATACTAACAGCGGCAAATACGCCAGCAATGACATCATCAACCATAATGCCCAACCCACCTGAGACGCGTTTATCAGCCATACCAATCGGCCATGGCTTAAGCACATCAAAAAGACGAAATAACGCAAAGCCCAAAGCCAGAAACCAAATTGATCGAGGAACCGCAATCATGGTAATCAGATACCCGACCCATTCATCGAAAACAATAGCCGGGTGATCGTGAACGCCAAGATTGTTTGCGCAGCTATCGCACAACCAGACACCTGCGATGAACAGCACGACAATGACCAGCGTGTAAATCGCCAGATTATTCGGCATCAAAACGGCTAATGGAATGGCGGCGATAGTACCAAACGTACCAGGAGCAAACGGTGCAAGCCCCGATCCTGCTCCCAGAGCCAGAAAGTTAGCTGGATTGGCCAGCAATTGTGCTTTGGTGACTTTACTGTTAGCCAATGTCAGTAGGCACCATCAACTGCTTTTTTTGCTGAGTTGTCAGACACTTTTCTTCATTTCAGTCGGGCGCAGTACAATAGCCAGCTTGTCGAGTACGCCGTTTACATATTTATACCCTTGATCTGCACCGTAACGTTTAGTGATCTCTATGGCTTCATTAATCACAACGCGCGCGGGAATTTCCCGATGATGAGTAAACTCGCAGATACTGATGCGTAATATACATCGTTCTATGGGGTCTAAATCTTCGACTGGACGGTCAAGCGCGGGCAACAATTGCTTGTCGATGGCGTCAGGGTCGTGTGCAACCGTATCGAAAAGGCTGACAAAAAAATCCTCATCAACAAGAGACATTTCCTGACGCGAGATTATCTCTGCGCGCACAGCTGAAGGTTCCCCATCTGAAAGCTCTAATTGATAGAGTGCTTGCAGCGCCCGCTCTCGCGCAAACCGACGGGCTTGATTAACACTGACGTTTTTCTTGGCCATCGAATGAAATGGATTACGCATTACTTCAGAAAATGCAACTTCAGAAAATGCAACTTCAGAAAATGCAACTTCAGAAAATGCATAAGACAATACCACTTGACACAATACCACTTAGCCTCGGCGCCATGTGGTTTTTCCACCTGTGTCTTCCACTATAACGCCATCTTGCGACAACTGATCTCGAATTTCATCACTGCGGGCATAATCCTTGTTGTCTCTGGCTGCAATGCGCTCGGCAATCAGCTCATCAATTTTGGCATCGCTCGTATAATTAGCATGACTGGCAGATTTTGGTGAGCTTTTTAACACTGTATCAGGGTCATTTTGCAGTAAGCCAAGTCGGTCACCCAGCGTTCGCAATGTATTGGCCAATAACGAAGATTTGTCTGATGTGGCATCGGTGAGTTTATTAATCTCGCTGGCCAGATCAAACAGCACTGCAAAAGCTTCAGCCGTGTTCAGATCGTCATTCATGGCGTTGTCAAACCGGTCTACAAACGACTGATCAACACCGAGCTCGGGTTTATTTTGCGTGCCGCGTAGTGCCGTGTATAAACGCCTTAGTGCCGCTCTGGCTGAATCCAGTTGAGCGGTAGAATAGTTTAGCGGGCTGCGGTAATGGGAATTGACTACAAAGAATCGAATTTCCTCACCAGTATACTCTTCGAGTACTTCCCGGACAGTAAAAAAATTGTTGAGCGATTTCGACATCTTCTCTTCGTCAACACTGACAAAACCATTGTGCATCCAGTACCGCGCAAAGCATTTTCCATGCGCCGCTTCGCTTTGCGCTATTTCGTTCTCGTGGTGCGGGAACTGTAAATCCATACCACCACCGTGAATATCGAATTGCTCTCCTAACAGGCTCTTAGCCATTGCTGAACATTCAATATGCCAGCCCGGTCGCCCGTCACCCCACGGGGAAGACCAACTCGGTTCACCGGGTTTGACTGTTTTCCACAGCACGAAATCCATTGGGTCTTGTTTGTTTGGATCGACAGCGACGCGTTCACCGGCTCGCATATCGTCGAGCTTGCGACCCGAAAGCTTTCCATATTCCGCAAATTTAGACACAGAATAAAACACATCGCCGTTGTCGGCCGCGTAGGCGTAGCCGGTATCCACAAGGTGCTGGATCATGTCAATCATCTGATCGATGGAGTTAGTCGCGCGGGGTTCATGCGTGGGGCGAAGTACGTTCAAAGCGGCTTCGTCCTCGTGCATTGCGTCGATGTAGCGGCTCGTCAAAACATCGACCGATTCACCATTTTTCGCCGCGCGAGCAATTATCTTATCGTCAACATCTGTGATATTTCTAACATAGTTGACATCAAATCCAAGCGCCTGCAGATGACGATAAAGCACGTCAAAAACGATAAATACGCGTGCATGTCCAATATGGCAGAAGTCGTAAACGGTAATACCACACACGTACATGCCAACTTTTACCGTTTCGTGCGGTACAAACTTCTCTTTTTTCCGGCTTAAGCTATTGTAAACATGCAACATCGTTTGATTTGACCTGTATCAATTCGCGGGTTATTTGCAGACTGTAGCAGATTACCCGATGGTTACTGCACACAAGCTAAGGTTTAAAACCCGCTAAAATCATCTTAGTTTAATGGAGTTAATGGACAGGGTCCCAGGAACACTCATGCTTTTGCCACGACTAGCGACAATTCTTTGGCTCAGCCTTGCAAGCTCAATCTGTCTTGCAGAGGCACCGCGCGTTGTTCTTTCCACAACTCAGGGTGACATGATTATTGAGCTGGCTGACGATCGTGCACCAGTTACCGTCGAAAACTTCCTCAAGTATGTCGAGGAGGGTTTCTACGATGGAACCATATTCCACCGCGTTATTGAAGGATTTATGATTCAAGGCGGCGGATTTGATGAGAAATACAAGCGTAAATCAACTCGTTCGGCTATCGCTAATGAGGCCAGCAACGGATTGCGTAATCAACGCTACACAATTTCAATGGCTCGTACCAACTCGCCCCACTCAGCGACGTCACAGTTTTTTATCAACGCAGAAGACAATATCAACCTCGACCACCAGGGCCCGACTCCTCGAGGCTGGGGCTATGCTGTGTTCGGTCGCGTTATTGATGGGCAGGACATTGTCGACAAAATCAGCCAGGTGTCTACCGGGCCCGGCGGACCATTCAGTCGAGATGCCCCGCGCGAGAAAATCATCATCAATGAAATTGCCATCATAGGCGGGGTGGAATCAATTGAAGAAGATGTTGCAGAACCAGCCGATTCTACCGAAGCAGTAATTATTGAATAGCACTAAACTGGAATAGCGCCATCGCTCAATAACACCAACGTGGAGTAGCCCAACTCTAGCTGGGGTAGCAACATACGCGACCCTGAGTATTCCCCCCCCCTGATCTGGCAATCTGCATTTCCGTCCACTCCCGCACAGCAGTTAGAATCGCAGCCCGTTTACCCGGCAACATTTTTGTTCAACACGAGCAATATCATGTTGACACCATGTCGGACAAGCACTTTCTTAATGTACAATGGCTAGTTTGTCACTCTATTGAGCACTCATGCATGAACGTTACAATCAAAACCAACAAAGGCAACATCGAGCTGCAACTCGACACTGAAGCCGCGCCCAAGACCTGTGAAAACTTCAAACGCTACGCCGATGAAGGTCACTATAATGGCACTATTTTCCATCGTGTCATTCCAGGCTTCATGATTCAAGGCGGCGGGTTCGATGCTGACATGGTTCAAAAATCGACTCACGACAATATTAAAAACGAAGCCAATAACGGCCTGGTTAACAACACCGGCACCATCGCTATGGCCAGAACGCCCGACCCTCACTCCGCCAGCTCACAGTTTTTCATTAACTTGAAAGACAACGATTTTCTGAACTTCAGCAGCGAGTCGGAACAGGGCTATGGCTATTGCGTATTTGGTAAAACCGTTTCAGGTATGGAAACCGTTCAGGCGATTGAGAGCGTGGAAACCGGTTCAAACGGACATCATCAAGATGTACCCACAGCCGCTGTAATCATTGAATCTGTGACAGTAAGCTAAGTGTGGTGAAACAGACAAACAACACAGTCAGGTCCACCCGGGGCGGCCTTCCGCAAAATCACCTCACCTGCGTTACCGTTCTTGCCAATATGATCTATATTCGCTGCGAACGGTGCCTTGTTGAGACTATTTTGCGGAAGGCCGCCCCGGGTGAATCTGCTTTGCGCTGTTTGTCTGTTACACCACACTAAGACCGCCGGTAGCCGAATCATTGATGTCTGTCATCGAACTCAAGTCTGGTAGCGGCGATAAGTTCGATACACCCTGGCACGTTTACTTTATAAGTGATTTGCACCTTGACCCCGCGCGGCAAGACACAATTGCACTCAGCCTGCGCTTCTTTGCTCATGCAAAAGGCGCTCAGGCTTTGTTCATCATTGGCGATTTGTTCGAGTACTGGCTTGGCGATGATGGAGCTGACCCTCGACTGGTGGCTGTATACGACGCCATAGCCAGGGTTTCGCAAAGTGGTACAGCTGTGCATCTAATGCATGGCAACCGTGACTTTCTCCTCGGTGAGCAGTTCGCCGAGCGGGTTGGCGCTACTCTGCACCGCGATGATCATTTGCAAGTAGACTTAGGGGTTGCGCGCTTTTCACTATTACACGGCGACACCCTGTGTACTGACGATATCGATTATCTGCGATTGCGAGCGATGGTTCGAGATGCTCAATGGCAGTCTGATTTTCTTGGCTTAAGCATTGATGAGCGCATTGCACAAGCACAGGCACTGCGTGACAAAAGCCGTGAAGCTGTATCAAACAAAAGCAAGGGCATTATGGATGTCAACAACGAAGCCGTGCACGCGCATTGCGAACAATTCCCTAACAATACGCTGATACATGGGCATACCCATCGACCATGTGATCATACACCGCAATTGGTCACTGCTAGCTCGCGACCAGACCAATCTTCAAGTACTCAGCGGCGTGTTGTATTAGGCGATTGGAAATCTGATCATGCCATGATTGCACGCTTTGACGGTCAAGCCTTATTATTTGAGCGGTTCGAATAACCCCTCCCAGAAAGCAACCTGGGTACCATGGCAGCCCTGATTGGCAAGGCCTGTCACCGCTCGTATTCCGCCTCCATTTCACGAATCACCTGCATCTCCTCAACGGTAAAACCGGCCTGCAACCGCGCTTCATCGTTAAATGGGCTTCGAAGATATGCGCTGGATGGCCCAGCCAGCAAATCCCTGAACACCGCTGCACCGTCCAGATTTCGCAACTCGCACACATACCTGAACCAACGATTGCCAATTTCTACGTGAGTAATTTCATCAGTGTAGATACGTTGCAGAATGTCGGCGCTAATCTGGTCGCCCTGCGCTTTTAGTTTTTTGATCATCGGTGGTGCCACATCCAATCCACGCGCCTCCAGAATGCGCGGCACCAGGGCCATACGCACTAACACATCGTGATCAGTGCGCTGTGCCATATCCCACAACCCAGTATGAGCATTGAGCTCGCCATAGTGGCTACCAAGCTCCTTGAGCCGATTAGCAACGAGTAAATAATGCTCACCTTCATCACTGGCCACTTTTAGCCAATCTGTTACATAGTCCATTGGCATTTCACGAAACCGATAGACAGCATCCAATGCAAGATTAATCGCGTTGAACTCGATGTGTGCCAACGAGTGCAACAAGGCTATGCGACCAGCCTGAGTACCAAGACCCCGTCGAGCAAGCTGTTTTGCATCAACAAGATCGGGCTTTGATGGTCGACCGGGATCGATAATTTCAACCACAAGAGAACAAGTTTTTTTTGCTAATACGATCTGACGATCGTTTTGCGACAAGCTCTGCCATTGTTCGAAAAGAGCAATACTATGCCTGGCCTTAAGCGTAGGGTCATTTTGCAATAACACTTGCTCTACAGCCTGCATGCAATCCAGGCTGACAACTGGCGCTGTCACGTCATTGTTTGTCAGTAGCATCTGATTGACCTGCTTCGGTACTTGAGTCCGCAGAGTATGCCTTCTCAGCAGGCTCAGGGGTTCGCTTGGGCGACGTGGCATTTTCTAGCGATGCAGCGCTTTTTTGCGATGCGCCGCTCTGCTGACTTTGAGGCGGTGAGATTGGCGGCGGCGGTGGCGGCGTTAAGGATGTGAATAGCTCTCGACTGTTTAACGGCTTTTCGCCCAGATGCATTCGTAACATACGACGCATAAGTGGCTTGATTTCACTGAGCACATCCTTGTCATCAATATCGAACGCTGCCAAACGGTTTAAGGTTCTGCCACTGACTGGCACACCCACATCCAGAGTTTCACCATCGGCGTGATACACCGCCTGCGGTGGTTTTTGTTTGGGTATGGCTATGTGCGGCGTATCGTCACAAGGTACTAAAACGCACTGATTTGAACCAGGATAAAACAGATAATTTTCATCATCAGATAGAGGTTCGCCGTCGCTGCCACAGTCAGCGATATCGGGTAACAAGCCTAATGCCTCCAACAGCTGGAGTTCAAAGCCACGCAGCGTAAGTTCGAGTGCATCAGGGCTATCGGATAGCTGCGACAACGCTAAAGCATAGTGTGCAAACAAGGTTGGATGCGGCTGGTCTTTTTGTAGCAGACGCAATATTATCTCGTTCAGATAGTAGCCGCACGGCAAAGCGGAACCTTGCAGATTTAATGATGCCCCGCTCTCTTCAATACCCGTTAGGGTTCTAAGCTCCTGATTACCCCACCAGGAGATCAATAACGGCCGAAATGGCTGATAGAGCGCCCGCGTTCGCGGTTTTGAAGACCTTGCCCCTTTAGCCATGAGTGCAATGCGCCCATGATCAAGAGAAAAGAAGTCGACAATAAAATTCGCATCGCCGTACTGGGTGTAGTGCAGTAAATATCCCGCTTGCAGTGATACAGTATCGCTCACGTTTTTTCATAACCCAATGAACGCAGCGCTCGCTCGTCGTCTGCCCAGCCCTCTTTCACCCTTACCCATAGCTGTAAATACACTTTGGTGTCGAACAGAGTTTCCATCGATCGACGCGCCCTGCTACCGACCTCTTTCAGCCGTTCACCACCCTTACCAATGATGATGCCTTTTTGCGAGTTTTTTTCAACCCAGACAACAGCCCCGATACGCAATAGCGCAGATGATTCTTCAAATGTTTCAATTTCAACGGTGAGAGCATAAGGCAATTCAGCAGACAAAAAGCGGGTAAGCTGTTCTCGCACTGCCTCAGATGCTAAAAAGCGTGATGAGCGATCTGTAAGATCATCTTCTCCAAACCTGAAAGGGGCTACAGGTATGTGCCTGGTTATCGAAGACTCCAGTTGTTGCACACCATCGCCTGAACGAGCCGAAACCAGCAGTACATCTTGCAGTGCGCCATGGGCCGGCAACGATGTTAGAAAGGGCAGCAGGTCGGTTTTATTTTTGATGGTATCAACCTTATTAACCACCAGATAAAACGGTGTACCTGCGTTACAGACCAACTCGAATGTACGCTTGTCATCATCGTTCCACACCATCGCCTGAACCAACATCAAAACGGCATCGACGTCATGCAAAGAGGAGGACGCAGTTCGATTGAGCACTTGATTCAAAGCGCGTTTGGCGTCTACATGAATACCCGGGGTATCAACGTAGATAATCTGCAGGGTATCGTCGGTTTTAATGCCGATAATGCTGTGTCTGGTAGTTTGGGGCTTATGCGCGGTGATGCTAAGCTTCTGACCAACCAAACGGTTGAGTAAAGTTGATTTGCCGACGTTAGGTCGGCCTACAATTGAAACCGTACCGCAGTGAGTTGCGCCTTTATCTTTACTTGTCATCGCTACAGTTTAGCAACTAGTAGTCCTCCAACGTGATAATTTAGGATTCAGAGTTACACAGCCGCCGCCCTGCAAGGCACATTTTTGCGAAGGCCCCTGGTTCATATACTGAGGGGGGCGCATACGTCGAGCAAACGCAACGTAGTCAGCACCCTGAAGGGCATAAAGGTGGCGGCTACGTAGCTCCCTGCGGGCGAGTCTGTCAGCATTCGTGGCAGGACGCACTTTCCAGGCCCCTGGTTCATATACTTGAGGGGGCATACGTCAAGAAAGTGCAACGCAGGCACGCACCCATAGGGCATAAAGATACTGACAGACTCGCTGAATCCTAAATTATCACGTTGGAGGGCTTACTAGCCTCGACTGGGCAGACTTATGGCCTTGTCTGATAAATAGATCTACTTAGCAGCTAATGGCAGTAGTTCAGCAGCGCGACTAAGTACATCAGCAGCAGCGGCCTGCTCGGCCTTTCTTCGACTGCTGGCCACGGAGAATACCGTCACGTCGTGTGAAGCAATCGCGCAGGTAACAGTAAACTCGAGTTGGTGGGACTTACCTTCGGTTTTGACGACGCTGTAAACAGGTCGCTCAAGACCACGTCCCTGTAGCAGTTCCTGCAGCCGGGTTTTTGGATCTTTAAGTTCTTCTGCAGGCGTGGGGTTTTGCAAGCGTTTTTCAAACAGGGTTAATACCAACGCTCTGGCGGTATCAAAATCCGAATCTCGGTAGATAGCGCCAATAATCGATTCAACCAGGTCAGCAAGTGTAGAATCACGATTGAATCCACCACTGCGCAGTTCCCCTGTTCCCATGCGTAAGAATTCACCCAACTCAAGTTCACGCGCAATGCTGGCCAGGGTCGTGCCACGCACAAGGGACGCGCGCAGGCGACTTAACGCGCCTTCATCAAGTTCTGGAAATTTAGCATGAATTTCGTCAGCGATGACGAAGTTAAGTAAAGAATCGCCCAGATATTCCAGACGTTCGTAGTTCGTGCTGCTGTATGAGCGGTGTGCCAGGGCTTCTTCGACAAGGGATTCGTCGTTGAATTGATATCCAATGCGTTTATATAACCGGGCAAGCTCGTTCAATGGCCACCTGACTCGTTATAAAATGTAATCTTTTCAGCGTTTACAAGTTTACGTTTGTGGATCGAGTTGTCGATCAAAGTTCATCCGTATTATTCTTGAATTCGGTCACAACAAAAATATTTCTGAACAGGTTGGCGCGCTTTTCATACGCAACATCCACCTTGTAGCCCAGCTTTCTATCTCTAGTCAATGTTATGGTGTCTTTGGCTTTCAGGTCCCACAAATTATTCTGGCGATAGGCCGCATCAATGGAGTTCATGACGTTACTTTTGGTGGATTTCATCAACTCAGGATTTGTTCGAGTGTCCTCAACAATGGATGACACGGTCATAAATTCAATGTATCCGGGAACCACTTTGACCGCAAACAAGCCAATGAACAGTAGCATGGAAATCAGCAACAGTATTCCGATTAACGACAATCCTGCCTGACGCTTCAACGCAGATACTGGCACATTTTTAAGCGGATTGCGTCTTAACGGTTTGTGTTGCTGACAAGCGTGTTTCATCGAATTCGTTCTCCCAGTCGGTTCCACAGAATGCCACTGTTCCAGTGCATCCAAATGTACTTGGCCTTACCAACCAGGTTCGCTTCAGGCACGAAGCCCCAATAGCGGCTATCGTTACTTCTATCGCGATTATCACCGAGCATAAAATACATGCCATCAGGCACGGTTATGCTGTATTCAGCAATAGCCCCGGTGTCACTCAACACGATGTCGCTGTCTTTCCACCCTAACGCTTTGCTAGGAGTAGGCAGTCCCCGACCAGAGTTGACAACCAAGATATCATGCACACCACCAGCGAAACTTTCGCTACGAACTGATGCACCATCCATAATATCGTCCGTCCCGGGCATGACATAAGCCTCATTCTCAGAATAGTCGACCGCCTCACCATTTATTAATAGCTCTTTGCCCTGCAAGGTTATTTTATCGCCGGGTATTCCAATAACGCGCTTGATATAGTCGACCTTGGGGTCTTCTGGAAAACGAAACACTGCCACATCACCATTTTTGGGTTTACCGGTTTCCAAAATTTTAGTGTGTATAACAGGCAAGCGAACACCGTAGCTGAACTTGCTAACCAGAATAAAATCACCCACCAATAAAGTAGGAATCATTGAGCCACTGGGAATTCGAAACGGTTCGAACACGAATGAACGCAGCATCAGAACAATAAACAGGACTGGAAAAAACTGCCGCGCATACTCAACAGCTATGGGTTCATTACCAGTTCGATGTCGCTTGAAGAACAGCAAATCAACCAACCAGTACAGCCCGGTAGCAGCGGTTACGATGACCAGAAATAATGGAAAATTCATAGGAGTAAGCCTGGTGACCTGACGATCATATTATTAGAAGCCATCTCAAAGGGGACGCCTCGCCGGCCGCACCTGCTCATCGATATTGCACGCTTAGCCAAACGGGGCGCATGGCCTTTAGGGTCGTTCAAGTGGAACACCGATTCTTCGGAACATCCGTTCATTTGCGTTCCACTTGCAATACAGCCAGAAACGCTTCCTGAGGAATTTCCACACTACCCACTTGCTTCATGCGCTTTTTACCCGCTTTTTGCTTTTCCAGCAGCTTACGCTTTCGGGAAACATCACCGCCGTAGCATTTTGCAGTTACGTTCTTACGCAACGCCTTTATGGTGGACCGGGCAATGATGTGTGAGCCAATAGCGGCTTGAACGGCTACATCAAACATTTGTCGGGGAATGATGTCTTTCATACGGTCGGCTAGTTCACGACCACGCGGTACAGAACGATCTTTGTGAATAATACTGGCCAAAGCATCGACCTTATCGCCATTAATGAGGATATCTACTTTGACAAGATTGGATGCCTGAAACCGTTTGAACTCGTAATCGAACGATGCATAGCCTTTGCTGACCGACTTCAACCGGTCAAAGAAATCGAGCACCACTTCACTCAATGGTAGCTCATAAGCTAATGACACCTGACGACCCAGGTATTGCATGTTAATTTGTACACCACGTTTTTCCACACACAGTTTGATCACTTCACCGACATAGGCTTGCGGCAAAAGAATATTGGCTTGAATAATGGGCTCACGGATCTCCGCTATATTATTTACTTGTGGCAAACCGGAGGGGTTATGGATGTAGGTGATCTCACCTTTAGTACCCTCAATCTCATACACTACCGTGGGTGCAGTGGTAATCAGGTCGAGGTTATATTCTCGCTCTAATCGCTCTTGAACAATTTCCATGTGCAACATGCCAAGAAAACCACAACGAAACCCGAACCCGAGTGCTGTAGATGTCTCTGGTTCAAAATGCAGAGCGGCATCGTTCAAACGCAGCTTTTGCAATGCCTCTCGAAACGCCTCATAGTCATCACCTTCAATTGGATACATACCGGAAAAAACTCGAGGCTGAACCTCTTTAAAGCCCGGAAGCGGTTCAAGTGCAGGTGCCGATGCAAGTGTAATGGTGTCACCTACTCTTGCACCTTCTATCTCTTTGATGCCGGCGATGATAAAACCGACCTCGCCTGCGCTAAGTTTTTCCAGCGGCGTTCGTTTCGGTGTGAACACACCAACCGTATCAGCCTGAAACGTTCTGCCGGTAGACATAATCTGTATTTTTGAACGTCGCGGTATGGTGCCTTCCACCATTCGCACCAGGGTGATAACCCCAACGAAGTTATCGAACCATGAATCTATAATCAGAGCCTTGGCCGGTGCGTCAGGGTCTCCGACCGGTGCCGGTATGCGCTCAACAATCTGTTCGAGCACGTCTTCTATACCAATGCCTGTTTTGGCGCTGGCTTGAATAGCATCGTGTGCCTCGACGCCAATGACTTCTTCTATCTCATCAACCACGCGTTCGGGATCGGCAGCCGGCAAATCAATTTTGTTCAATACGGTCAGGACTTCCAGATCCAGTTCGATTGCGGTGTAGCAATTGGCTACACTTTGCGCCTCAACACCCTGCGATGCATCAACGACGAGTAATGCACCTTCACACGCCGATAGGGAACGTGACACCTCATATGAGAAATCGACGTGCCCTGGCGTATCAATAAAATTCAGATGAAACACTTCTCCAGAGCGCGCCTTGTAATCCAGCGAAACCGCCTGGGCTTTGATTGTGATGCCCCTCTCCTGTTCGATGTCCATCGAGTCGAGCACCTGCTCAGACATCTCGCGGTCGGTCAGCCCCCCACAAACCTGAATAAATCGATCGGCCAGCGTGGACTTGCCGTGATCAATGTGGGCGATAATTGAAAAATTACGGATGTTTTGCTGCATGCTTTAAAAGGAGGCGTGTGCGTTGAGCGCGAAATTCGTGAGCCAGATTGTGGGAGTATGGTTTTTAACCGTCTATCAGGGTATTGTAGCGTGCCTGTGCCTCTCGCAGCGCTTTCAGGTCAAGAAAGTGGTGGCAAATTTCCTTATCAGCAACTTTTAGAACCGGTACCGACTCGTTATAGCGGTTATGGAGCGCTTTATCGGAGTCGATATCAACCAAAGTGAGCCGATATGAGCCCGGCTCCAGCAAATCATGAATTTGCTGCTCCATATCCTGGCAAAGATGGCATCCCTGACGAGCATATAAGGTCAGCGGGATGCCCTCAGAACCTGAATCCATGCGAATCGAAGATTATTCGTCTATCTGCAATGCAAGGAACACTGGACCACTATCTTGTTCTCGTTGCACCAACACCGCTACCGATTTGGAATCCCCCAACTTTTGCACTACTGCGCCAAATTCATCCGGGCTGTCTACCGGCTTGTTGTCAACGGTAAGCAAAATATCGCCAGGCTCGATACCAGCAACATCGGCTGGCCCATCATTTATGACTCGAT
This sequence comes from uncultured Granulosicoccaceae bacterium, assembly GCA_964437945.1. Taxonomy (GTDB): domain Bacteria; phylum Pseudomonadota; class Gammaproteobacteria; order Granulosicoccales; family Granulosicoccaceae; genus Granulosicoccus. Next base: position 20,953 of record CAYTJF010000013.1, on the reverse strand, counting down.
TGACCACAACGCCGCCTTTGTCGATCCCGAATTGTTTTCGGGTTGCTTCATCAATCGCTTCGACATCGAGTTGGAGTGCATTAGACTTAATCGAACTACCGTTATTAAGCGATGCAACCAGTTCGTCCTGAGCAGGCAATTCGCCGATATTCACAATAACTTCTATTTGTTTACCCTCTCTCACAACACTCAAACGAGCGTCTGTGTTAATCGGTACTCGTCCGACCAGAGGTGGCAGTGAAGACGATTTATCCACTTTCTTTCCGTCGAAATGGGTAATGACATCGCCTACTTTCAATGACGATTTCGATGCAGGGCTATTTGGCAATATGGTGCTAACCACAGCACCGTATGCTGTATTCATTCCAAATGATTCGGCCAACACAAGGGTGACTTCCTGAATGTGTACGCCGAGCCAACCGCGTGAAACTACCCCTACAGTTTTAAGCTGATTGGATACATCGATAGCTAATTCGATCGGGATGGCGAAAGACAGCCCCATAAAACTGCCCGTACGGCTGTATATCTGAGAGTTAATACCAATCACTTCACCTTTAAGATTAAACAATGGCCCACCCGAATTACCAGGATTGATCGCAACATCAGTTTGAATAAAAGGTACGTATGCTTCGTTGGGCAACGCTCGCCCTGTCGCACTGACGATGCCGGCAGTGACAGAAAAATCAAATCCGAATGGCGAACCAATTGCCAGTACCCACTCACCCACTTCCAACTCATCGCTGTTACCAATTACAACAGCCGGCAAGTCTGTAGCGTCAACTTTCAACACAGCAATATCAGAGCGAGGGTCTGTACCCACCACTTCGGCCCTTAGTTCACGACGATCATGCAAACGCACGATAACCGAATCCGCACCTTCGACTACGTGGTTATTTGTGAGCACAAAGCCATCGGATGAAATAATAAAACCGGAACCCAACCCACTGCCTTCAAAGGGGGAACGGGGAGTGCGCGGATCGTTCTCGTATTGCTCAATGCGTTTATCGATATCAGGATCATCAAGACCAGGAAAGTCGCTGTCTACATCAGCCGATTGTTCAGTACTGATATTCACTACCGCTTTGTGATTCTGTTTGACCAGTTCTCTGAAGTCTGGTAATCCGGTGAGCGCATGCGCCCAGCCTGGACTAACCAATACAGCCAGTGTGATCAATTTGATCAGTGCCGTTCTCATATCACCTCTCCTGGATAACCTCGCGGATATTCTCACGGATAACCTCGCTCAGCTGGGATAACCTTGTGTAACAGGGCTCGGGTTTCGCCGTGATACCGCATTTGTACGGATTTCTCAGCCCTACACCATGCAATAAGCCCACCAGCAAGACCCACAACAAACCCAGCCAGACTAAAGCCCTCGGTAAATTGTGGCACATGCAGCGCATGCGCACACCAAAACCCTGCCAAAGCACCAGTTATCATACCAATTGTCGGACTTCCGTACGCGCGTATAACAATAACCAACCAATCACTGTCGGGTTCTACTAACTGCACCTGCACCCTGTCTCCAACGGATACAACAGCGCCCGGTGGCATCTGGCAATCCACCAACAAAGGCACATGCGCGACGGGCAGTAGTCGCACACCACAACCACCTGAGGCTGAACACGCACTGCAACCGCTTAGGGGATCTAACTGAACTGGAACAGTATTTAACGTACTCGAGACGATTGTTTGCGGAACAGGTTTATAGGTATCTGTGTTGATTTCGACTGGTTTGGTAACCGAAATGCCAGCATCTGGTGCTGTATTCGCCGTACTAATTACACCGGAGCAAATTACGCCTGTGCGAATCACTCAACCAGTCGAACCGCATGCGCGATTTTCTCTACGGTGGCGGACGGTACTTCACCAACTACCGTAATGAGTGCAGCGTCCAGACTGCGTGTGAATGCATTCATTGCGCCCATGCTAGACACACCCAACGCGACACCAGATTGGGTTGTTTTGTCTATGTACTCTACATAAACAGAAACAGATGCCATTCCATCGGACAACATCACATGGCTCATTGGCCGATCATTTAGTGGCATTGGCTGGTAAGTTTCAGTGATTTCAGCGTAGCCCACAGGCAATACTCCGAAACTAACCCGGTTCTGACCATCTGGAACGAGCGCCGCCTTGGATACCGGTCGGGTTTTAAAGGTTTCCACCAACTCACCCGGTGTTTCAAATCGATCAGCAGATATGCTGTCAGGATAGGAAATATTGGTAAACATGACCTGCTCTACGGTATTGTCATTGCGATCAACCAGCATGGAGCGCAGCAGCATTTTTGTATCTTTATCTATCCAGAACCGATACCCATAGCGATAGTGATCTTTCGGTTTGATTTCAACTACGTATGTCTCACGGCCGGCTACACGATCAGACTTTCCCATTGTGAGCTGATAAGAGTCACTATTAGTCAGCGATTCGTCGACTTTCGGCAATATCTGCCGAGCCTTTGATTCGCTGACAATGACGGAATTGGTGCCGGGCCATATACAGGTAACCAGTGCACGATTGCGGAATACTTCTCGCGCCTCGCCGTTGAGTGACAGCATGTACTCAAGCTCGCCACCATTATCATTGCTGTGCGCGATACTCATCGACTCGATATTGTCGTTTTGTATATGCACAAAGCTACCTTCGTAATTGAGCTTTGTCAGCGCTTCGGACATGTCGCGGATGAGCGCGTCAGGTGACATCCCAACATTGTCGGTGTCAGCGTCCGCATTAACAACTGGCACAAAGGCCAAAACCGCGCTGGCAAGACCAAAAAATATAAAGCCAACGCTGCGTCTTGAAGTCCTGCTCATTACTGCTCCGGTGATACCGAATCGTACCCGACCAATCTCGAATAAGGCAACATACCAGTACGCTCAGCCGTTGGCGAGCTTTCAATATGCGTGGAAAGCAACATGTTTAAACGCTTTTCCGAGTCTGCACTGCGTTTTGCTTCGGGTGTAACCCAGTAAGTCCCTCTATTTGATACGTATTCTACCTCAGGCATTACCAAACCTGGAACAGTGGTGGTTGCAACCGACTGGTCACTCGTACCTGTGTTCGGAGCGCCTTGCCAGAAATTCAATCCAACGACGGTGGCCAGTGCGACACTAGCGGCAAGTGCAACACCTGTTAAGCCGGTGCGCCAGTAGCCCGATTTTCGTTGGGGCGTTGCTGAACTTTCCGTCGTCTGAGTTGCTGTCTGCGCTGGCGTCTGGTCAGCTGCTTCCGCATGCTGGTCGGTTGCTGATACATTCATATCGACCGCGTTGGAATTTACGCCGCCTATCGCTAATACGTTGGTATACGATGGCTCGTCCTGAATAGCCTGACTAATACTTTTGGTCAGCGATGCATCAACGGTGATGGATTCATTTTGAATCACATCTCTGATGAGATGGTAACGAGACCAGGTTGCTTTGAGTTCATCATCAGCGCAAGCCGTTTTGACACTGCTGGCCGGGTCAAGATCTTGCCACTCCCCGTCCATAAGACGGGATAATATTTCCTTGTTCTTATTCATACTCATTACCTGCGTTTCTCATCGAGCAAGGGCTCGAGATTAGTGTCTATGGCCTCCCGTGCACGAAATATACGTGAACGAACCGTGCCAATAGGACAATCCATTGCACTTGCAATGTCTTCATAAGACAAGCCGTCGAATTCCCTTAATGTGATCGCCATACGTAGGTCTTCGGGCAACCCATTGATAGAATCCTGAACAACCTGTGCAATTTGTTCAGTGATCATTTCCCTGTCGGGTGTTGCATACTCACGCAATGCACTACCGCTATCGTATTGCTCAGCATCAGCCGCATCGACCCCGGTATCAGAGATTTTGCGGCTCATGGTAACCAGATGGTTTTTCGCAGTATTGATGGCAATGCGGTACAACCAGGTGTAGAACGCACTATCGCCACGGAAATTCTTCAGACCGCGATACGCTTTAATAAATGCCTCTTGGGTGACATCCTGTGACTCATGCGCATCATGTACGTAGCGAGACACCAAATGCACGATCTTGTTCTGGTACTTGAGCACCAGCAAATCGAAGGCTTTTTTATCACCCCGTTGTACACGCTGTATTAACGCAAAGTCTATTTCTCTTTCGCTCAACGATTTGGTCCCTTCCGCAACCGCCGGTGCTGCGTCAACACGTGGTTTGCCAATTGGTTTTCCTTCTAGTTTACCAGCTGCGTATTGTGAGGCAGGCACGGACTTGGCTTGATGAATTGCCGTACTTGCAATGTTTGCTGTTGGGATCATATCAGTGTTCTCCCTCAGGAGTCGGTTTTAGCTTACTTTCTATGACCATCAATAGAGGTATAGTTCACTGATTAACCCACAATTTTTCACTCACGATGAGAAACATGTCATGAAATTGCCAATTGTCGTATCCCCAGAGCAGGTCAATGAAGCCGCCAATGAAGGGATAATGGATGGACAGGTTGATGGACCAATAAAAAGGCTAAAAATTGTCGATTTGCGTTCACTTGAGGATTTCGAGGCAAGCCACCTGCCCGGCGCTATCCATTTGGATGTCAGTTTACTAAACCGCGTCGAAAGCCCAGTCGGCGGGCTGTTACCGGATTTTTCATCGATCAATGCGACGATCAGCGCTCTCGGTTTGCAGTCAGACGATCATATCGTTGCCTACGATAAGGGTGTCGGAACTGCGGCTGCACGCTTGATTTGGGTTCTTGACGCATACGGGTTCCACGCTACCAGCTGGTTAAATGGTGGATTCAACGCATGGACTGCTGCAGGCTTTTCCACCAGCACCGAAGTAGCGCTTCCTGCACCGGGCGATGCAACATTACAATTTACCCCTGGCAACATTCTCAGTGCTGATCAACTCATCGAAGAGCTCTGTAACGACAATATTCGTGTGCTGGATGTTCGCTCCGCTGCTGAATTCAACGGGACTGATGTGCGAAGTGCTCGTGGCGGACACGTACCCAATGCGCAACACTCGGAATGGACCAGCGTCTTTAACGATGCCGGGCAACTAAAAAGCGATGAAGATCTGTATGCCATGTTTGAATCGCTTGGTATTAACCAGGATCATCACGTGGTGGTCTATTGCCAAACGCACCAACGATCTGCGTTGAGCTATGTGGTGCTTAAACACCTGCAGTTCCAACAGGTCAGTGCAATCGATGGTGCCTGGTCCGCTTGGGGTAACCGAACCGATACACCGATAGAGCCCTGACGTTCTAAACTAATAAGACAACTCGGTAAGTTTGCGATAGTTATCGTACCGCCAGTTTGCAATTGATCCATCGGCCAAAGCAGTTTGCACTGCACAACCAGGTTCAACAACATGCGAACAGTTTGAAAATTTACACGCCTGTGCGGCGCTCGCCAATTCTCGGTAACCATTGCGGACGTCTTCTACAGACAAGTGTGCAACTGAATACTGCCTCACCCCTGGCGAATCAATTATTGAACCACCGCCGCCAAGTTCATACCAGAACGTAACACTGGTAGTGTGAGCCCCAAAACCTGTGGCTGCAGATATTGCACCCACTCGCACGTCAAGATCAGGCAGCAGGCGTTGCACTATCGAGGATTTGCCAACACCCGAAGCACCGACCAGCACGGCGGTTTTGCCGGATAGTTCTGATTCCAGCGTATCCATTTTTCCGTCGGTTTTGGTATCGATCAGCAGAGCCGGATATCCAATTTTGTTGTATACCTCAAGCATGGAAAGACAATCTTTATGCTGTTGCTCATCGAGCAAATCAGCCTTGTTTATCACCACTATCGCTCCGATTCCAGCCAATTCAGCAGCAACACAGAACTGATCAATTAGCAGCGAATCAATACCGGGTTTGATCGCTGAGACAATCGCCAGATGCGACACATTTGCAGCCAGCGGCTTGTCTTTACCGCGATGATCTTTCTTTGACAGCACGCTGTCACGTTCTACTAAGCTAACCACACGTAGCGTGGTGCCATCCTGCTGATCGCATTCAACCCTGTCCCCTGCAACCAACTGGGGTAGCTTGGTCAGAGGCACGGCTCGATGCAGCTGACGGGTTTCGTCCAGTACAGCTACCGCTGCTCCAAAGTTAGCAACGACCCTGAACCCTGCCGACGTTTTTGTCGACCCGGATGCTGAAGAATTAGATGGCAAGAGAACTCATTCGATTCCGACTCATGTGATTAAGACTACACTTAACACTGTAGCACTATAATTAACTCGGACCACCAATCCTGCATAACGAAATATGATTGAATATGTCCAAACAAATCAATGCGGAAAATAACGAATGCCTGCCAACGACGACAATCTGATCTGGGTAGATCTGGAAATGACTGGCCTCGATCCAGATACCGATACCGTGATCGAAATTGCCACTATAGTGACTGACGCAGAATTGAATATCTTGGCTGAAGGCCCGGTACGCGCAATTCAGTGTGAGCAAATTATGCTCAATGGCATGGACGAATGGAATCAGACGCATCACAGCGCCTCCGGTTTACTGGAGCGTGTTAAAAAAAGCGAGCACACCATGCGCGATGCCGAGCGCGACACAATTGCGTTTCTGCAGGATTGGGTCGGTCCTGGCAAATCACCAATGTGTGGTAACAGCATTTGCCAGGACCGACGGTTCATGGTGCGTACCATGGGCGAACTCGAACGCTATTTTCACTACCGCAATATCGATGTCAGCACCGTAAAAGAGCTGGTGCGCCGGTGGCAACCTGACATCGCCAACAGCTTTCGAAAAAAAAATACCCACCTGGCATTGGACGATATTAGAGAATCGATTGCAGAGCTGCAGGTATACCGCGAAAAAGTTTTTAAGATTTAGGAATTAAAGTTAGGTTTGAATTTTGAAATTTTGTTATAGCGACTTTATAGTGGCGTACGCTGTTCAAACGCCACAGACAAAGTATTGCTATCGGCGAACTCCAATTCACTGCCAATTGGAATACCGCGGGCAATCTGCATCACAGAAACACTTCGATCAGTTGCCAATGTTGTTATATATCGAGCTGTTGCCTGACCTTCAACGCTTTGATTAGTCGCAAGGGTAAGCTCTGTCACTTCTCCGGAGTTTAGGCGCGTTTCCAACAAGTCAAGCCCTAGCTCTTTTGGGCCTACACCATCTAGCGGCGACAGCTGACCTAGCAGCAAAAAGAATTGCCCTCGATACTCAGTAGATTTTTCTATAGCCAAAACGTCTGCTGGGTTTTCGACAACACATAGCTGAGCGGGATCGCGCGATGTGTCTGAGCAATAGGAGCATACAGTATGCTCTGTAAAAATCCGGCACTGTTGACAATGCTGCACACTTTGCATAGCTCGCGTCATCACTTCGCCAAGACGAGTTGCGCCTTTTCGATCTCGCTGCAGTAGATGCAGCGCTATACGTTGTGCTGATTTGGGACCAACCCCTGGTAGACAACGCAATGCGTCAACCAGCTCATCGAGAACACCATCGTTCATCGTAATACTCCAAGATGGTCTGACTATCCTAGAAAGGCATTTTCATACCGGGCGGCAATTGCAGCCCAGAGGCCAATCCACTCATTTTGTCTTTACTTTGCACCGCCAGTTTTTGCGATGCATCGTTAACCGCTGCTGCAATTAAATCTTCGAGCATTTCCTTATCGTCGGCCTCGCCGATCAAAGAGTCGTCAATGTTGACCCGCAACAGCTCGTGTTGTCCATTCATTGTCACTTTTACCAAGCCGGCACCACTCTGCCCTTCAATTTGCATATTAGCGATTTCGTCTTGCGCCTTTTGCATATCGGCCTGCATCTGCTGGGCCTGCTTCATTAAATCTCCGATACCACCTTTCATAATTAACTCCGCTGTACCTTGTCAGATATATGCCTAATCAGGCTATTCGATATTGCTAATCTTGTTTATTGGAGGCGCTTTGCGCATCTTCAACCGGTTGCACACTATTAGCATCAACCACACCATCAATGCTAGACAACAACTGCTTTACCATCGGGTCTTCGTCTATTGCAGCACGAGCAGCGCTCAACGCGTCGTCTTTTTTCTGTTGCTCTACTTTGGCCGGTGTATTTAGTTCTACGCTAACTGTTTCTATGGCAATTGTGACGTCAGTGCCGGTGTAAGCACTTAACGCTGTCTGGAATCGAGAGCTGAATTGCGCGGTATTCAAATGCTCCTGCGCCTCTTCCATTTGCAAATTCAGTCGATTTCCTTCACGTGTATTAAATACACATTGGGCAGCCAACTGTCGAGGCATACCTGCCAGACCAAGCCGATCGACTGTGTCAGCCCAATTGGCGGTGTTAATCGACCCCAGTTCTACTGGCTCTGCTTGTGCCACGTGTGTTGCTTGTGTTGCTTGTGTTGCTTGTGTTGCTTGTGCCAATGGTGCCTTAACCACAGTCGGAGTGTTTGCAGCTGCACCGTCTGTTGTTTGCGTCTGTACGGTGTTATCAGTTACTGCTGAGTTATCGGTTGCGTTATCGGCAATCGCAGGAGCCGATGTCGATGCGGCTGGGGTCGGTGCTGGTGTTGATGTTGATGTCGGTGCCGAAGTTAATGGCGCTGCATGTGCCAATGCTGATAAGTTTGCAGAATCAGAAGTTGCTGGCCCTTGTGCCACATGTGGTAAAGGCGTATCCGGTGCATTTGCCGCAGCCAAGGCCTCAGCAGCTAACTGTCGCCCAATACTATTTTTTTTTGAACCAGTCGATGACTGCGCCACTTCACCGTCTGTTCCAGCACCGCTTTGTTCTGCTGCGATGGTGTCGCCAGGTTTCGTTGAATGGGTCTTATCCACCGCAGGCTGTGCAACTGTTACAGGATTTGGTGCAGGTCGTGTGACATTGGTGTCGCGATTTTTTGCATTTTGCGACGCTACAGTTTCAGGTGCCGATTCCGATGTATTCACACTAGTAATTGGTGTTGACAAACCACCAGGCTGAGGTGCAAACGCAATCATTCTCAATAGCGCCATATCAAACGCTTCGCGTTGATCGCTTGAATACGGCATATCGCGCCGGGCATGTTGCCCAATCTGATAATAGAGCTGAATTTGTTCAGCACTGATCTGGGACGACAGTTCACTCAAGCGATCACCACCAGACAATGTCTTATCGACCGACTTATCAACAGATTCTGGCACGCTTTGAATCATTGCTATACGGTGCAATAGTGAAAGCAATTCACCGGTAACTTGTATGTAGTCTGGCGAGTACTCGGCCAGGGCTTCAACCCGTTCGAACAATGTTGTTGCATCAGCATCACCAATCGCTGCGATCAATTCAATCAGTCTGTCAGTGGAAACACGACCAAGCATGGATTCAACATCGCTTGCGCGTACTTCTCCCCCACCAAAGGCCGCCGCTTGCTCAACCAAGCTGAGTGAATCTCGCACACTGCCATCAGCAGCACGGGCTATCAGTTCCAACGCTGGTTTATCATGGGCCATGTTCTCTGAATCGAGAATATGCGATAGATAATCAGCCAGTCGAGTGATGGCCATTCGCTTGAGATTAAACTGCAGGCAACGCGAAAGCACGGTTACCGGCACTTTCTGCGGATCGGTGGTGGCGAGTAAAAATTTAACGTGTTCAGGGGGTTCTTCGAGCGTTTTCAACAAGGCGTTAAAACTGTGAGTTGAAAACATGTGCACCTCATCAATCAGATACACTTTGTAGCGACCACTCGCAGGTGCATATGGCACATTTTCGAGCAGCTCGCGGGTTTCGTCGACTTTTGTACGTGATGCAGCATCGACTTCAATCAGATCAAAAAACCGTCCACCATCAATATCCTGACACGCAGAGCAAGTACCGCAAGGTTCGGAGCTAACGCCTTTGGATTCGCAATTAAGACACTTGGCAAATATTCGAGCAATCGTGGTTTTACCCACGCCACGCATACCAGTAAACAGATAAGCATGATGGATACGCTGGTTATCCAGCGCATTGATCAGCGCACGAAGAACGTGGTCCTGCCCAATCATGTCGCCAAATTGCTGTGGACGCCATTTACGCGCCAAAACCTTATAGCTACTCATAATCGCAACTCGTCGCGTAGCTACTCATGTAGACACTCATAAGGGGACAAACGGAGTACAGACAGACAAGATTGAAAAGATTGTTTGACCAAAATTTTGCCAATAGTTAAAGGCGGCATTCCGTACCAGCCACATCCCGGCGCCCGATTCCACTGCTGCAGTTGCTCCCTTCCGGGCCTGGCTGGGTTCACAGTTTCTCGTCGCGAGAGGGCCGATACAGAACACCATTGCTTGGTATTAAAATGCACAATAACGCATGAACATTACAATAACTTACACGGGAATGATCTATGGGCGCAATCGCTAAAATCCAATGCGAGTGCCACCAAAACCCCAACATGTCATTGTACTGTCATAATCTCATACTAGGCTCGCTAAGTGTTCCCATTGGCCATCGTTAGTGAAATATTTATGACACAAACAGCCAACACTCTGACCGCAGCCGCGACTGTTCTGGCAGTAGAGGACGAAGAAGCGATTCGCGATATGCTCAGCTTCTCGCTCGAGCGTGATGGGCATACGGTAATTGCCGTACCCAACGTTGCCAGTGCAAAACGCGTGCTGTCCGCAAGCACTGTCGATATTGCCTTGGTCGATTGGATGTTACCGGGGGGCAGCGGGCTTGAATTTGTGCGCACAATTCGATCAGCTGAAGCGACCCGTTCCTTGCCAATCATTATGCTGACCGCACGTACTGAAGAGGACGATATCGCAGCTGGGCTTGATGCCGGTGCAGACGACTACGTTACTAAACCATTCTCACCTAAAGAGCTCAACTCACGAATTAATGCATTGTTGCGTCGAAGCCGAGATCAATTGTTTACGCAAGCCGATTTGACTGTGGGGCCACTTCGACTCAACACAGAGACACACCGGGTGTACAGCGAATCGCATCAATTTGAACTGGGGCACACTGAATTCAAGCTATTGCGCTTCTTCATGGAAAATCCGGAGCGGGTGTTTAGCCGCAGCCAATTGCTGGACCACGTTTGGGGCTCAGGTACCTTTATAGAGGAACGCACAGTTGACGTTCACATCTTGCGCTTACGCAAAAATCTCAAACCGGCCGGAGCTGATCGCATGCTCGAAACCGTGCGCGGCGCTGGTTATCGCCTAAGCGTTAATCCGATGCATTAAAAAGCACGTTTTCTCGTTATTTCGGGGTTAAATTGGTGCTCTGAATTCGCCCCCATCGGGCACAAAACGGTATCATCCACCGCATGAAACTGGCCTCTACAATCTAGACACCGTGACCACACTGCTTCGCACAGAAATCAGCTGGTTTGCCGGGGCGCTGCTGATCGGTTTGGTATTCGGGCTGGTTGCCGGGGCGCCAGTGCTATTGATGCTGTTGTTTAGTTGCGCCTACGCGGTGTGGTTACTGATACGCATGGCTAACATTGTTCGATGGCTCGAATCTGGGGCCGCGTCCTCTAAAGCACCGCCAACTGCCGGTCTAATGGACCAAGTGGTCGGACTCATTCACCGCGAAAAAGCCTATAGCCGAAAGCAGAAAAACCGTTACCGCTCAACGCTTGCACGCTTTAACAGTTTGGCAGCCGAACTACCCGATGCCACGGTGGTATTCGATGGCCAACGCATTATTCAATGGAGCAATACCGCCGCACGCTCAATGCTGAATATCCATGAAGAACGAGATCAGGGCCAACGCATTGATAATCTGCTGCGCGCACCTGAAATGCTGCAATATCTGGCACAAGCTGAACAAGGGATTGAGGTTGAGATCGAATCCCCAATCACCGCAGACAAAACCTTATCGATGATCAAGGTCAGAGCCGGTAAAGGCATGACAGTACTGATTGCACGAGATATAACCCAACGAGTCAAAGTGCGTGAGATGCGCAAAACGTTTGTTGCTGATGTATCGCACGAATTACGCACACCGTTAACCGTAATACGCGGTTACCTGGAAATGCTGCTGGAAGATACGCGACTTGATCAAACCCATCGAGATGCGCTGAACAACGTACAGGCACAGAGTGATCGTATGCACCACATTGTTGAGGATTTGCTGGAGCTTTCCAAACTAGAAGGTAATCCTCTTGGCGAGCTTGAAGGCGAACCGATCATGGTTTCTTCGTTGTTGTACAACATCACAGATTCACTGAAGAAAACTATTGCGCAGGAGCATCAAATAGAAGTGAGCGCCGACGAGAACCTTTTATTGTTAGGCTCAGAAAGCGAGATTTACAGCGCATGCAGCAACCTGATTTCAAACGCAATTAAATACACCGAGTCTGGGTCGCGTATAACGGTGGAGTGGCAATTAAATAAAAATGGACAACCGTTATTGTCAGTCAAAGACAATGGCCCCGGGATTGAAGCGCAACACCTTCAACGCTTGAGTGAGCGTTTTTATCGTGTTGACAAAGGCCGCGCACGACAGAATGGCGGCACTGGTCTGGGACTGGCCATCGTCAAGCATGTTTCGCAGCGCCATGGTGGTCAGTTGTTAATCGACTCAACACCCGGTGTTGGGTCAACGTTTAACATTGAATTCCCATCGACACGCATTACCAACGTGTCCCAAGTGATGAATCAGTAACTAACTTAGCACCACTATCGAAGATTCGACTAAACAGCAATGTAAATGTAGCCGGTCTTGTCTGATTGATAACCGACTTTTCGACCAGTCAATGAAATGTAATCAAACGTCAAATCAATAAAAATGCGCACTGCGCAGGGGCTTGTCATCTGGTTGTCATATAGCGCTCTTAAGCTTCACACCATGACGACAATTTGTATTCCACTATTTTGCAATCATTGAGAGAAAAAATATGACTAAATATTCTGCAATCATGGGTATAGCGCTGATAAGCGCCGGTATAAGCGCGCAAGCAATGGCTCGCGACTATATCAGCATAGTCGGCTCTTCAACCGTTTACCCGTTCGCAACGGTTGTTGCCGAGCGCTTTGGTAAGGTTTCAGACTTTAAAACCCCGAAAATTGAATCCACCGGTTCCGGGGGTGGTCTGAAGTTGTTCTGTGGTGGAATAGGTATCGACACACCGGATATCACCAATTCTTCGCGCCGCATCAAAGCCAGCGAATTAGAGATGTGCAAAACCAATGGCGTAACTGATGTTGTAGAAGTGCTAATCGGTTACGACGGTATAGCAATAGCCAATTCAGTAAAAGCTGATCAATTTATCCTAACCAAGAAAGATTTGTTTTTAGCTCTGGCGGCGGAGGTACCTAACCCTGATGGAAGCGAATCTTTGGTTGCGAATCCGTACAAATCCTGGAATGAGATAAACGCCGAGCTGCCTGCGAAGAGCATCGAAGTCATGGGTCCTCCTCCTACTTCAGGTACACGTGATGCATTCGTTGAATTGGCAATGGAAGGTGGTTGTTCAGAATTCGGATTTATCGATGGCATGGAAAAAGATGAGTACAAACGTGTGTGTCATACCATGCGTGAAGATGGCGCCTTTATTGAGGCTGGTGAAAATGACAACTTGATCGTACAAAAGCTTGAAGCCAACCCTGATGCACTGGGTATTTTTGGATTCAGCTTTCTGGAGCAAAATTCTGACAAGGTTCAAAGTTCAGTTATTGATGGGTTTGAAGCAGACTTTGACAGCATCGCCGACGGTGACTACGGCATCTCGCGGCCGCTATACTTCTACGTAAAAGCACAGCATGCCGGCACGGTGCCAGGAATAGAAGAATATCTGGCGGAATTCACTAACGAAGCAGCTTGGGGTGAAGATGGGTACTTGGCTGATAAAGGTATGATTCCTCTCGGTGATGATCTTCGCAGTGAAGTGGGTGCGGCAGCTCAAAGCTTGACGGCACTGGAATCTCTTGAGTAGACAGCTCTAGCAGCATCCTTTTTAATACTGCTTCATCGCAACTTTATGATGTTGTAAACAAGCTACTGATGCTCACTGCGTCAGTAGCTTTTTTAACTTAACTTTAGGTCGGTTTATGTCTATCACAACCTTGTTACTGCTGGCGCTGTGTCTTGCATTTGCCTCATTCGTGATGGGCCGCCAGAAAGCCTACACACTAGCGCGGGCTAACGGTGGAACACGCGCACTACACTCTCTGCCTGGCCACTACGGGATGATGGTTGGTTTATGGTGTGCATTGCCAGCTTTGGCAATTATCATCGGTTGGAAACTGTTTGAAGGCCCAATTGTCAGCAGCCTGCTCGACTCCTCTGTTCCTCAATCGATACACGCCCAGGGCGAAAAATCGGTTGAACTCTACAAAAACCAAATATATAACCTTGCCGCGTCTGGCAACATCGATAATGAGCCCGATGCTGAAAAAGCCGGTGCCGCCAATCGGTTACTCAGCGTACGCAGCTATAGCTCTATTGCTCTACTTATTCTTACCATGGCTATCGCTGCTATTGGTGCTGCACTGGCCTATCGGAAAGTAAAAACGGATACCAAAGCTCGGCCCATCGTCGAGCGCATCGTGCATTACTTTCTGGTTTCTGCAGCATCTATTGCCATCCTGACTACCGTTGGAATTTTATTCTCGGTATTGTTCGAAGCCGCCCGCTTTTTTCAACAAGTCAGTATCATTGAATTTGTGACTGGCACAAAGTGGAGTCCACAAACTGCCATTCGTGCCGATCAGGCAGGCTCATCTGGCGCATTTGGCGCCGTACCGCTTTTCCTTGGCACATTATTAATTTCGGCGATTGCTATGCTGGTTGCTGTGCCGTTCGGTTTAATGTCAGCCATCTATCTGGCCGAATACGCGTCACCACGAACGCGCGCTATCGTTAAACCGCTACTTGAAATTCTGGCTGGGATTCCAACGGTGGTTTATGGTTTTTTTGCAGCCCTTACCGTCGCGCCTTTTATCAGACGACTCGGCGACACCATCGGTTTAAGCGTGTCTTCTGAGAGTGCCTTGGCAGCTGGAACCGTTATGGGCATTATGATTATTCCGTTTGTATCATCGCTTTCGGACGATGTCATCACGGCCGTGCCGCAAGCCATGCGCGATGGGTCAGCTGGCCTCGGTGCCACCCAATCTGAAACCGTGCGCAAGGTTGTTTTCCCAGCTGCACTGCCCGGTATTGTTGGAGGCATTTTACTCGCCGCATCTCGCGCCATTGGTGAAACCATGATTGTTGTTATGGCGGCAGGGTTAGCGGCAAACCTAACAATTAACCCGCTTGAAGCGGTAACCACGGTAACAGTGCAAATAGTGACACTGTTAACCGGCGATCAGGAATTCGATAGTGCCAAGACACTGGCGGCGTTTGCGCTGGGCCTTATGCTGTTTATCACCACGCTCATACTAAACGTGATTGCTTTACACGTCGTTCGTAAGTATCGCGAACAGTATGATTGATGCTACGGGACACTAATTAATTTTAATTATGAACGAACCACAATCCGATTTACCTGACGCTCAACCGCCCCAATCTGGCGCTAAAAAAGACACAACAGCGCTGGTCAAACGCACACTTGCGCGTCGCTACGCCGCCGAAAAACGTTTTCGTTTCTACGGTATTTTCGCTATCGCAGCAAGCCTTGCCTTTCTGGCGATATTGCTGACCAGTATTTTTATTAAGGGCTGGCCGGCCTTCACGCACGCCTACGTAAACATGGACATCGCCCTCGATCAAGATTTACTGGGTGTCAGTGATAACCCTACAGACAAAGAGCTGCGTGGTGCAAACTTTGGCGGTGTTTTGAAAAAGTCGTTGCGCGACAGGTTTCCTGATGTCGAAAAGCGCAAAGAGAAAAAACAGCTGTATGCGTTACTAAGCACTAGCGGCGAATACCAATTACGCGACATGGTTACCGCCGATCGTTCGCTGATTGGTCAGACCATTCAAGTTTGGTTGCCAGCCGATGATGAGCTGGCTGCTGTGCTTAAATCTGGCAGCGATCTGTCAAACCCGGATAGCATTGTGACCAGGATGAGTGATTTGCAAATAGGATTTGCAAAAAACCTCAGCGATGCTGGAGACACGAAAACAGGGCTTAACAAAACATTCTTTACAGCCGGCGATTCAAGAGAGCCAGAACAGGCTGGTATCAGATCAGCTCTAGTCGGTTCTGCGTTAACGCTGCTGGTGACATTTTTGCTCTCGTTCCCGGTCGCAGTGGCTGCCGCCATTTACTTAGAAGAATTTGCACCCCAGAACCGATGGACCGATATCGTTGAAGTGAACATCAACAATCTTGCGGCAGTACCGTCGATTGTATTCGGACTTTTGGGTCTGGCGGTGTTTATCAACTACGTGCATTTACCACGATCTGCACCAGTGGTCGGTGGCATTGTCTTAAGTCTGATGACATTACCCACCATCATTATCGCCTCGCGAGCGGCACTAAAGGCGGTGCCACCCTCAATACGAGAGGCCGGTCGTGGCCTTGGCGCATCCGATCAGCAAGTGGTCTGGCATCACGTACTGCCCCTTGCCATGCCAGGCATTCTCACCGGCACAATCATCGGCCTTGCACAGGCGCTCGGAGAGACCGCGCCTTTGCTTATGATTGGTATGGTCGCCTTTATTGTTGATATACCAACAGGATTTACCGATGCGGCAACAGTGCTGCCGGTTCAAGTATTTCTGTGGGCCGATAGCCCGGAACGGGCATTTGTAGAAAAAACCTCTGCCGCAATAATAGTATTGCTGGTTTTTCTGATTCTAATGAACGCAATTGCCGTTTTATTGCGTAAAAAATTCGAGCGTCGATGGTAGCGCGATGCGTAGCCTAGGAGTTTGCACATGAGTACGTTAACATTAGCACGTGGTGAGCCTGCGGGAGGCCCTCCAATAGACCAACAGAACCATATTATTGTGAACGATACCCATCAAAACGCGTTCGACAACATCAAAGGCACGATTGGTGATGTCACCGTGGAAAACCCTAAAATGCGACTCAGTAATGTCGATGTTTTCTACGGCGAAAAACAGGCTATATTCGACGTTAGCCTGGACATAGCCAACAATGAAGTCATCGCCATGATTGGGCCATCAGGGTGTGGCAAGTCAACCTTTCTTCGTTGCCTTAACCGAATGAACGACTCCATACCAACCTGTAAAGTCACTGGTGAAATGTCTCTGGACGGTGAAGACCTGTATGGACCTGATCTCGATACCGTACTACTGCGTGCTCGTGTAGGCATGGTGTTTCAAAAGCCAAACCCGTTTGCCAAGAGCATCTATGACAACGTTGCCTACGGGCCACGCATCCACGGACTGGCTGGTAATCGAGCCGAACTCGACGAAATAGTCACAAGTTCCCTACACAAAGCGGGTCTGCACGACGAAGTAAAAGATCGGCTTGATGCACCCGGTACCAGTTTATCTGGTGGCCAACAACAGCGCCTGTGCATCGCTCGCACTATAGCCGTGAGCCCAGAAGTCATACTTATGGATGAACCCTGCTCTGCTCTGGACCCAATCGCAACCGCCAGAATAGAAGAGCTTATAGATGAGCTAAGACAAAACTACGCGATTGCCATTGTTACGCACTCAATGCAACAGGCTGCCCGAGTATCACAACGCACAGCTTATTTTCATTTGGGCAAGCTCGTTGAGGTGGGTTCTACCAATCACATATTTACCAATCCATCACATGAACTTACCGAAAACTACATTACTGGCAGATTCGGCTAGACTCACAAAATCCTGTGTTTTTCAGCGCATCCACTAATCAGCGATACTGAGTTATGGACAAACTACATCTCAATCAACATATCTCTCAACAGTTTAATCTTGAACTTGAAGATATCCGTAACAAAGTACTTGGCATGGGTGGTCTGGTAGAGCAGCAGGTTAGCAAGGGTTTGACGGCACTGCTCGAATCAGATGCCGACTTAGGCAACGAAGTCGCCACAGCCGATTTTGAAGTCAACAAATTGGAGGTGGAAATCGATGAAGAGTGCATCCAGATTCTTGCACGACGGCAACCCGCTGCAAGCGATCTGCGTTTAATCGTCACCGTTATCAAAGTCATCACCGACCTTGAACGGATCGGCGATGAGGCCGAAAAAATGGGGCGTTTCTCGGCAGAACTCATTGAGAGTGGCAAGGTAGTCAGCTACCGAAAAGAGCTTCGCCATCTTGGCGAACTGGTAAAATCCATGCTACGCGATGCACTCGATGCATTCGCTCGTCTGGATGTGGATGCTGCCATTAAAACAGCAGGGCGAGATAATGAAATCAATGAAGAATACGAAACGCTGTCACGCCTGCTTTCGTCGCACTTGGTCGAAGATCCCAGAAACGTATCGACGCTTTTAAAGATAACCTGGTGCGCTCGTGCACTAGAGCGCATTGGTGATCACTCCGTCAATATTTGCGAGTACGTTGTTTATCTTGTGAAAGGGCGCGACATCCGTCACATTAATTTTGACCAGGTACGATCAGAGTTTCTATCCAAGCCTTAACTTTAACGTCGACGCTATTCCACGGCTAGCCATGGAGCGCTATCAATCAGTGATTGGTCATACAGGCGTACATGTACATTACCTGCACTGGCACCCCCACCAGCCCTGACACCGGCAACGTGTCTCGTTGCAACCCACTGGTAACTTTCTTTGCCTATTTCAGACGATTGCGCATCGCGAGTCGCGAAGAGCGTTTGCATGTCACCTTTGACTTGATCCAGCAGTGCTTTTTCACCCTGCGCCCGAACATCAACGCGCACTAATTTCTGGTCGATAAAATGATACACCACCTCAGAAAGAGGTGACTGGGCGAACTGAGCACTTTCCGGGTTGAACCCGCAAACCGCATAGATAAATGCCTTACGCGAATTTTTCAATCCAACTTTTCGATTTTCGCAATGCGGCTCTGCTTTGAACGTAGATGAAGCGCGAGTAATAACACCATCATAGGCTTCACCGATGTAACTATCGGCAAGCGTTAAGCGACCATCAGATTCCGTTATTGTGGCAGTTGGATTTGTTGCGCATGAACTCAAAAACACGACTGCGAAAACACTTGGAAGCCAACACAGCCTGATCGATTTTTTTAACATAAGCGACGTCTGATCACGATTCCTGCTAATAGCATTAAGATAACAAAAAACGAGCTTGAACCGGTATTAACCGTTGTTGTTGTGTCGGTTTTAATTTCCGCATTGGCTTTTGGTTCAAATAGCTCTGGTTCGAACTCTGGCTCACCAACAAAAACATACTGGTTAATCCACCCGATAAAATAAGGAATATCAGTGTATATACCATAGAAATTGGGTAGTGCGCATCCAAAGCCAAAACTCACTACACCTACCTGCTGAACAACATCGTCGACGGTTACCACCAACGGACCGCCACTATCACCGACACAACTATCACGTCCACCTTCTATAAAGCCTGCGCATAGTTGATTAGGGTATATATTATCGTCGTAAGATTCAGGTGCGTTGCACGCGTCCATGGAGACAATAGGCACATCCACCGAGTGCAACCATACAGGAAACAGAGGCGATACAGGGTCCGTATTATCAATCGCTCCCCAACCAGCAACAGTGGCTTGCAAACCAATTAGCTCATCTGTGGGTTTGGTCGATAAAGTGACCGGGTTTATGCCACTTGGTTGTGCCAGTTCGATCAAAGCAATATCACTATGCGGATTTTGACTGTTGTGTACGTAGCTTGGGTGGATATACAGATTGGCAACATCTAACTCTGGCACATTTTCATCAGTAAGGTTGGTGGCATTTATGGCTACCTTAAACTCAACAGCCGTCAGCGGCTCACCAGTCCCCCCAAATAAACAATGCGCCGCCGTCAATACCCATTGATCTGCGATCACGCTACCACCACAGAATTGGCGCTGTACGAGTTCGGCATTAGCGTTGTGCGTTAATGCTACCAACCACGGATATACATTACGCTCTACCGGCTGGCCGCCAATAATATAGTGCTTTTCTACGAAGTCATCAAACGCTTCTGTCGCATGGGCTGGTACCACGCAGACTATCAGCAACAGCAGTAACGTTGCTGCTCGCAGAGCGTACTCAACCATGCTTAATGGTGATAATTCGAACGCGCTACGTGTGTGTTGTTGCATCGTAAAACCTGACTCAGACATTAATATACTGGCAGGTATCGGCTGCGACTCGATTGGGTATCAACTAGCTGCAGCGCAATGTGACGCACTTCGCGTCAAAACAACACGAATGCACTACCAATAGCTTATGTGGAATAGCTTATAGCTGAACCACGAGCAAATTTAATACGTCAGCGACTATGCTGATTTATCGTCTTTTTCAGGCAGAGGATATCCTGGCATCAGCTCATAGGGGTGGACCCAGTTTGGCAACGCAGCAATGCGTTCAAGCCACTGCGAAACACCAGGGAACTCGCTCATGTCGATACCAATCTCATCGGGCCAATACAGGTATCCGCACATTGAGATATCGGCGATAGATGGTTTTTCACCGAGAACATAGGCTGATTCAGACACCTTTTGATTCAGCGTTGCCAGCGCATTCTGGGCACGCGCGTGCAGAAAACGCGTAACGTCGGTCTCACTGGTTTTTTTGAAATGACGAAGAAAACGAAGCACGGACACCACACCGGTCAGTTTATGGTTATCAAACATAATCCAGCGCATAATTTCTCTGTGCTCTGGTACATTAGCCGCATCGAAACTCTCAAAAGAATCGGCCAAGTAGTCGAGTATGACGCCAGACTGGCTGAGTACCAGTTCTCCAGCCTCAAGCACCGGGACTTCGCTCATTTCATTTAGCGCTTTAAATTCGTCTGTGAGATGTCCTCCATTAAAAAAATCCACAAAAACGGGTTCCCAATCGGCTTCGCAAAAGCTGAGCATGAGCGCAACCTTGTACGCATTTCCTGATTGCGCAAAACAATGCAGTTTGTATTTCATGGTGTTAGATTTCCGCAAACCGTATTATCACTAGTGGTCCAACCACATGATATGTTCGGGTTCAGAGCGTCACAGCCGTTG
>CAYTJF010000012.1:0-44279 GCA_964437945.1 uncultured Granulosicoccaceae bacterium | reverse complement strand
GCCCGGGTGGCGAAATTGGTAGACGCAAGGGACTTAAAATCCCTCGGTAGCAATACCGTGCCGGTTCAAGTCCGGCCCCGGGCACCAATCTTATTAACCTCGTGTCCTCGCCACAAGCGGCTGCGGGCCTCGGGATAAGTTCTAAAGTTAATTTGCTGAGAAATTAATGCTATCAATGAGCAAAGTCCTTGGCTATTGGGTCACAACAGGTGGAACCGCGTCAGCAGGTTTAAATCTGCAATTGCACAACCCGAAAGACCCTTATGCTGGTCGATTGGACTAGCTGCTAGTAAGCTAGCAGGTAACATGAACCGGCGGCCCCGCGGTGGCCCCGGTTTAGTATAGATGACATCCCCATGGAGATAGAGCAGGTAAAGAATTGAGCAGGTATATAATTGAATCAGCACACGTGTCGGGCGATTACCATAGAAATGCACGAAATTTATGGAGTAGTTCAATAATCTGAACAACATTGTTACAGGCCGCCCGTTGGGCAATACCATCGGCAATCCAGAGGACAACACATCAGGGCTTGTAGAACTGGTTGCATTTGCAATGGCCCCATCTGTGGTTGACGACCTTATCAACGGTATGGCCACTGATTGTGCTCTCGGTGGCACCATTGCTCTAGAGAACGCCAACAACAGTGATGATGGCATTGCCTCGCAGACCAGTAACTATGTCTACGACAATTGCGGGCTTGATGATGGTGCCGTCAACGGCACTATTTCCATCACCACCTTCCAGGCAGCGAGTACCATATGGTCGTCAGCAAGTGTAGCCGTTATGCTTAATGGAACAGACTTTGATGCCGTGTTAAACGGTACTGAGTCGGCCCAACCAACAACTTCTTCTTCTAACTTCAACCCGGTTGAAGGCTGCAATGTTTTAAACCGCACACAAGTCGATACCTCACGCGTATTTGACAACACGACCATCGTGATAAACGAGGCTCCGAAACGATTACACATTATTACTCAGCATTGAATCATTTGGAAACCAATACCACGGACGAAACCTGTGGCGTTCAATCTGAAAGCACACGCTACACAAGCTCCGCGACCTACACGCGCACAGATAACGATGAAACAATCGCCTTTGATGTGACTAAATCCGGAGAAGTATTGGCGGGTTATCTTGAGTTTGTCGATGTAGGCAGTGTTCAATCCGCCCAGCTGGATGCTAATGTGGATGTGCAGGATCAGGCACTACAGACCTTATCCATTCTCGCCAGCGACGTGCAAGGCAGCAGTCTTGAGATAACCTTAAATGATGGCACCGAAATTAGCACTTTCTCTGAGGAATTGAATTTCAGAAACCTTTCAAACTAGCCGTTTATCAGCGAAGACGAACGCTCAGAATTCAAGGATTAGCGTCAGTAGAACAAGACATTTTATCTTGCGCGCCCGTTGAGAAAAAGACGATGTCACCGAAAGTTACGGACTGCCCCAGTTGGCAAATGATTGAATTTTGGTTCTTGGCAATTAGAATTCACCGCATTCATTATCGATACTGCAATAGCCGTTAAGCGACCAGTCGTATTCATAGTTTGGTGTTCCTGAGAACTTAGCCAAAGCGATGCTTGTTTTTTCATCCGTGTGCTTTGCCAGTGTTGCGAGTACCTCTTTTAAATTGCTGCCAAAGTCTTTGGCATACCAGTCGAACAATGATGACAGTTTCAATGATTCTCCTTGCAGGTCTATACCGCGCGGATGTGACAGGAATTCAGCTGAGGCTTCATCGAGCTGCTCATCAAGCTCGTTCGCGTTAAACGCATTTGCTGCAAGGTTGGGGCAGCCAATACTTGCACAGTTAACTGCGAAATGGATGCGGTAGTCATCGTAGAGTGGCCTGATAATGTGGTGTTCAATGTCATTGAGGCTTAAGTCGATACCATTTACGGTAACGGCATGGTCGTTCCATGGGCCAAATTCGGTGACTTTTTCACCTAGCTTGGTAATGCTAACTAATGGGTAGTTATCAATAATGAGACGTACTGTTGCTGAGTTATACAGGTTTATCCAATAAGCTTTCTGCTCAAGTCGGTTGAACTTCAACGGATTGTGTTGAACGAGTAATTCAACATAGTCATCCAATGGTTGCCGACCATCATCAAGTAAGCCAGCATAGTCGAACAGGTTAACACCAGATTCTGTGTCGGTAACAAGGTAATCGTCTAGTAAACCTTGCCAGATATCGTTGTCAACGGTTTGTGTGCTGTTGTTGTCATTGGCTGACCAACGTTCATCAAGTTCCGATTTGTTCGCATTTAATATAAAGAAATACCAAACAGCGGCTAAGGAAAGTATGAGCAGGGCAAATACCAGAATGATTATTTTATTTCGTTTGATCAAGAGGTCACCTGTTCAATAGTTTTGTATAAGAAATGATGTCAGAAACGCCTAAGATAACTTTTCGGGTTTATGCTCTATGTGAGCTTTTGAACAATCTGGTGTGTTGTGAATTTGATTATTATGTTTGCCGCGCTTCTCGTACCAATACAGTTTTCCGATTGTGCCTAATATACCGAGAGCTGCACCAATAACACCTTTTACGGTGCCGCTAACTTTCGATTGACCAATGCGCCGATTGGTACTCACGGGAACTTCGATAATGTTCATTGAATGTTGTAGTGCTTTTACTTGCATTTCTACTGTCCAACCAAATTGTCTATCGCGCATTTTCAAGTCCAGCAATGCGCGGTGCGTGATGGCGCGAAAAGGCCCAAGATCTGTCACATTACCGCGCCATAGTAATCGCATTAGTGTTGTGGCTATTTTGTTGCCAATGATTTGTGGCAATGTGAGCGCACCTTTTTCGCAATGCCCCAGTGTGCGCGAACCGATGACCATATCAGCGCCATCGATTATTGGTTTGAGTAGCGTGGGGAGCTCTTGTGCTACAACCGAATGGTCCGCGTCGACAAATACGATGATGTCTTTGTTTACTGGCGCTTCCAGCGCAGCCAAACATGCGGCACCATATCCGCGTTCAGGCTCCGACATCACTAGTGCGCCACACGCAGTTGCAATGGCTGCCGTATTGTCGGTTGAACCGTTATCACCGACAACAATCTGATCTACCACCGTCTTCGATGTACCGTCGCACTTTGCTGAGCAGAAAGTAGCCGCGGCAAATGCCATGCATGGTACATTTGCAGCATCACTTGACGGCAATTCGTTAGCGTCAGCGTGCTCTTTTTGTATCGAACTAGAGTTTATCGGATTAAAGCTGATCGGATGAGCGCACTGGCTGCACGTTTTTAGTTCAAGCAATTCGCGCACAACAAGGGCGATAGAGGGCGCTTCATTTAGCGCTGGTATGATAACGGTTACATGTCTGTGTTGATACATGATTCAATCAGATCGGTTCTAAATTCAATGGTTCAATCAAATACGGCTTATTCCGCTCTCTTTGCGCGCTCAAGCACAAGCTTAGTACTGATAAGCGCCTTTGTCGCTGTGCTGGCGTTGTGGATAAGCGTATGCGTTATCTCGCGTAATCCGGGTGCCTTGGCGCTACCGCAGTTTTTAGTTTTGTCTGCCGCGATGGTACTCTGTACTGTCGCTGTGGTGTGGCATCACCATTTACATGAAATACAGATTGCGTTTCGTTGGGTATTCATTAGTGCTCTGATATTGCGCTTGGTTTCGTTGATCGGTGAGCCATTGTTTGAGGATGATTATTTTCGATACCTGTGGGACGGTTTACAAACAGCAACAACCAATGACCCTTATACGCTAGCGCCGGCGATATTCTTCGACCGAGATATTCCTGAGCTGTTCGAACCCGTTCTTTCTTTTATCAATTACCCGGATGTTGCGACCGTATACGGGCCGGTGGCTCAGTGGTTGTTTGCTATCGGTTATTTTATAGCACCTGCTGAAATTTGGCCGCTACAGTTACTAGCAGGTTTGGCCGACTTGGCCATTCTTTTTCTGCTCTTTAAACTTGGAGCAGGGAATGCATTGTTACTTTATGCCTGGTCGCCCTTGTTGCTCAAAGAGTTTTCCCTAACAGCGCATCCAGATATGTACGGGGTTCTGGGGTTGATGCTGAGTGTGTACGCTGTGTACAGACACCACGCTGTTCTAGGCGGTCTCGCTCTTGCGCTGGCTTGCGGTGCCAAAGTATTTGCCATTCTTGCGGTGCCTTACTTACTCACTCGTACAATGTCGGTTCGTTTTTGGAGCCGATTTATCGCTGCGTTTGCGGTTTGTATTGCTGTGATCACTGCAGCATTTGGGTCTATCAGAATCTGGGCGCCAGAAGGTTTAATGGCTATGGCGGATAGTTGGTTGTTCAATGCACCCCTGTATTTGCTGTTACTAAAATTTCTCGATTTTCAAACGATAAAACTGTTGTTGCTATCGGTGTTTATTGTGTATGGGTTTATTGTATTCTTGCGACGACTGAAAGTTAAGCAAAATACCGATAAGGATTCGGTGCCTTCTTTTAAATGGCAAAGCTCATCAGCCGCTTTTAGAGGGGATTATTTATACGGTTTGTTTTTATTGGCGCTGCCGGTGCTTAACCCTTGGTATGTAGTATGGGTTTTACCGTTTGCGGTGCTTTATCCAAGTTTTTGGGCTTGGACTGCAAGCTTTGCTGTGTTGCTCTCTTACTGGTATGGAGTCAATGTTGCCACCGCAGGTGCATCGGCATTTGACCAGCCTCACTGGAGTTTAATTGCTGTAGAGTACGCAACGATAATAGTGGTGCCCCTGATAGCCGGACTTATCGTGGCATTCAAAAGCAGAAGGGCGCATCACGCCCCAGACACAGAGAACTAAATTTATAGCTTACGTCTGAGGCGTTGTCGAAAAGGGATTACTGCGGGTTTTAACTGTCGCTTTTAAGCTTCAGCCTGAAACGTTTGTTGAGATAATAAAGAATGGCATTGCCTTGATTTGCAGGGACAGCGTCAGCAATCCTAACATTTGGGTCTGCACAGCTGTAAAGGCTGTTTACAAATTCGGCTGACGATCCTCTTTTGAAAGGTTTAACCGATTTTCTCGATAGCTTTGTTAAGCCGCTGTCGCCTTTGATACAATACTCCAGTCGAGTGCCATCAGCGAGTTTGGCTTTGTAATAGGATTTTCCTTCTTCGTACAATCGATCAACTCTGGGTTGTGCGAAGCTATTGTCATTGTAGCCACCCCCACCGGAGGCTGACACGATTGAGCTGCCGAGTAGAAGGCAAATTGAGGTTACGGATAAAATTTGTAGGCGCATGTTACATTCCGTTAGTTATTGGCTTTGGTACTTTGTTCTCGACATTCAGGTTGACCGGCGATATTCACTAGAGTTCCGTACAATATGGTTGGCATGCAGTATGGATTTAATTAGCGGGTAAACTCGGTTAATTTTCCGTATTGCTTGCTTTATCGGCAAGTATGCGCCCAATATTAATGGTATGCCGTCAAATCAGGTCATCATATTCGCACGAGCGCCGCGTTTAGGCGTCGGCAAGCGCCGTCTCGCCAGAGATGTGGGCGACAGGGTTGCCTATGAATTTTGTGAAGCGAATCTCAGGCGATTAATACTAGAGCTTAGTAGTGGTGATTGGCGGTTACATATTGCCGTGGCAGGTGAGGGTGAGCAGCACCATCCCTTGCTTGACAGTTTATCGACCATCGTGCAGCCTGAAGGAGATATTGGACAGCGGATGTTTGCCGTACTGGCACAGTTTGCTGGCAGTCATCGTGTGATCATTGGCAGCGATATTCCAGCGTTAAACTGTAGTCATATTAGTCGCGCACTACAATCTCTCGAAACGCATCAGCTGGTTTTTGGACCTGCTGAGGATGGCGGGTTCTGGGGCATAGGCTGCAGCCAAGATTACCAACCTAATACCAACTTTATGCATGGCGTAAGGTGGTCAAGCTCGCACACGTTGACTGATACCATCGCCACCGTTCCAAATGACACGAGTGTTGATCAGATTGATTGTCTTGCAGATGTCGATAATGGCGAGGCATACGCCAGATATTTACAAGGAAAGTAGCGCTCAGTCACCGTCTTGAACTTTTGCCGGTCCATAGTCTATTGATGTTTTATCTTCAATGAGCTTTCCCCACATACTGTCGTATGGATGAATACTGTTTGTAACTTCTTTAGTCCTGCTCATTAACGGTCTTGCTTCGTTGTGCCACTTGAACAATCCACCCGTTAAATTAAACGAGCGCAGTACTCCTTCGTCGGCCAGCACTTCATCAACGCGTTGTGCAAGCTGGGAAGATCGCCAACCAACCGAACAATAAAATACCGCTGTTTTTCCTGGTAGTAGATCTTTGTATTCATCGACAAAGCTATTAGCATCAATACTCGGGTCTATTTGAACAGCACCTGCTAAGTGGCTTACTGCGTATTCATTGGGTTCGCGAACATCGAATACAACAATCTGCGTAGGGTCGAGCGCAAGAAACTCGTCGGCATTGATATGTTCAACAAGATCAAAACTGGCTTCAATTTCGTCGTGGATTTTATCTAGTTCTGGTTCCATGGAATGAATGCCAATCAAAGTCAGAGCTGCAATGAGCGCTGTTGGAATCATTAGTGTTAGCAACTTAACTTTCATAGGCAGATTCAAATCGCAAGTGCAACAGTAGGGTGTAACCCGAAGGCTATCTGATTTGGTGTTTTCAAATCAATAGATTCTTTGGTGGTGACCGCAGCGAACCGTTAACCGTAGACGAAAGTTCCTTTATTGAAATAGATTTGTAAAGTGATACTGGAAACGGGCCGATTCTGCATGTCATTAACGCCATGCTGGATACGCCTTAATTGCCTGCTATTGAGTTATCCTGGATAAGCGCTCGATAGCTACTTCTTTTACATTTTCGCAAAAGTGATCACAATTTCGACGAACCTTTGCCAAGCGCATTGAGTGTCGGCATAATGTGGGTAATAACTGATAGGTAGATACTACCGATTTGTTTTTGCTCAATTTTAACACTCGACAAAATTATGCTGAACTTTGCTCATATAAACAGGGATTACAACACTGCTCGAGAGTCCTACTCGCTGGATATTCCGGATACATTCAATTTTGCGTTTGACGTTGTGGATGTTCGTGCGCGGGAGGCAAACAAAGATGCACTGATCTGGATTGAAACTGCTACCAACACCACAACTAGAATTTCCTATGCAGATCTTGCTGACCGGTCTGCTCAAATTGCAAAAGCATTGATGGCTTTGGGTTTGCAGCGTGGCGATGCAGCCTGTGTTGTTATTGGACGACGGCCAGAATGGCATGAAGTTTTGTTCGGTTGCATGAAAGCCGGTGTTATTTCCATGCCGGGTACTAACTTATTAACTGCTAAAGATATCGCTTATCGGATTAATCAGGCCCAGGCAAAGGCGGTCATTGTGTCACCAGAGCACTGTGATAAGGTTGATCAAATTTCTGCTGAATGTCCAACGCTTGAACACCTTATTGTTGTTGGTGCTGCACCAAATGAAAAATGGTTAGCGTTGAAGAATCTCAGTGATGCGCAGACAACTGAATTGCAAGCGGCCGATTTAGCACCCTTTTCAGCTACCGACACCATGCTCATCTACTTCACCTCTGGCACCACAGCGATGCCAAAAATGGTGCCGCGTGATTTTGCTTATGGTTTGGCACACGCTGCAACCGGGTTGTTCTGGATGGATTTGCACGAATCAGATGTACACTGGACACTCACTGATACCGGTTGGGCCAAAGCGGCGTGGGGTATGCTATTTCCTCAAATGCTTATTGGGGTTACGACGGTTCTTTACGATGCTCCGGGTATGGATGTGGAGGCACACTTAAACCTCATTAGTGAATTATCTATAACCACATTCTGCGCGCCACCCACTGTATACCGTCTATTCGCTCAAGAGAACTTGTCGCAATACGATTTAAAATCTCTACGTCGCTGTTTGGGTGCCGGTGAGCCACTTAACCCTGAGGTGATTCGTTACTGGGAAAAGCATACCGGTACGACCATTGCTGACGGCTACGGCCAAACGGAAACCATTAACATTGTTGGTAATTTTCCTGGTGTTGAAACCAGGTTTGGTTCAATGGGGAAGCCGGTACCTGGGTTTGATGTCAACGTAATTGATGATGATGGGAACGTGGTGGCTGATGGTGAGGTGGGGCATATCGGGGTGCGCACAGAAGGTACATGGCCCGACGGTTTGTTTCATGGCTATTTAAAAGACGGTGCACTGGTTACTGATGCCTTTCGCAATGGGTGGTACTACACCGGAGACACCGCTTCTCGAGATAATGATGGTTATTTGTGGTTTGTCGGGCGGTCGGACGATTTAATTTCGTCTGCGGGTTACCGTATCAGCCCGTTCGAGGTGGAAAGTGCGCTGCTAGAGCACGAGAGTGTTGTCGAAAGCGCCGTCATTGGCGTGCCGGACGAAACACGTGGGCAGCTGGTCAAGGCATTCATTGTATTGTCAGCCGGCATTTCGCCCTCTGATGAACTTTCAAAAGAAATTCAGTCTTTTTGTAAAGAGCTGACAGCACCTTACAAGTACCCTCGGGTTATTGAGTTTGTCGATGGCTTACCGAAGACTATCTCTGGAAAAATTCGCCGTGTAGAGTTGAGGCAGGGTAAGAAGTAGGATGCTCTTCTCTCGCGTTCTCTGCAGCGCACAAAATATAATGGTTTGGGTGTAGCTCCAGCCGGTACTGATATTGAAAACACCGGACACCATCACTTAATCATTGATGCATATCTTTCAGATATGACACAACCGGTACCGGGTACCGATAACTATAATCACTTTAGTGGCGAACAAACACAGGTGTCTTTAGATCTTGAGCCAGGCACTCATACGTTGCAGCTCTTAATGGGTAATTTCAGTCACATCCCTCACTCAACACCAGTATATGCAGAATAAATAACCATCATGGTTGAATGAATGACTTACGTTGTTACGTTTCCCGTTTTGAAAAGAAATTTTACTGGGGAAATTATCGTTATTACTCGTATACTGTTTTGCTGTATCAAGGTGCGCAGCGTGAACAAAGAAGTACCTGTCTGTTGGTATCAGTCTTGATAGACGGCGTATTGATGCAAGTTGATGGTAAATTTGTTGAATATCCGGCGCGAAAATTGTGTTTAACACACAACCTTCGCGTCGGTCAGTATCGATAAAAACTTACTCTTCTACCGCGCCAGTATCTACCCAGTAAGTACGCGTTGTTCCACTGGTAATATCTGATGGTACTTTTTCGGTACCAATGAATACTTCAGGGGCGAGGCCCTGTGACACCAGAATGGTCGCATTCGGTGGTGGACCCTGATGAGTCAGCTGGAAACGCATGTCGTCTTCTTTGTACGGTTCGCCAGGTTTGTAGGTTTCTATAACCCCATCATTATCCAGGTCTGCGACAGGACTGCCATCAATTACGGATAGTGCATAGGCATAGCCGCTACCCAGTGCAGTAGAGCAGTTGTCGGTATCGGGTGCCGGAACATAGGAAGAAAAGTAAACGACATTTTTAAAGATTAAACTTGTACCGATGACTTTCTCACCTGCATCGGGAAATCTTAAGAACCAACCGTGAGTCAGGTCGGCGTTGCCTGAACCGCCAGCATTAACTTGTTTCAAGTCACTTTCTGTAATCGGTCGATAGTTACCCGGCGAAGTTTCAACGCCATATCCTTCAGGTTTGTTGCGAATATCCGGTATGCGCAACACGTATTGTGCGTCTTTGACAATATCGTTCAGCGGGTGCGCCCGCCACCCTGAACCAATGCTCACCGCCAGATAACTAAGGCCCTCTTGCTGAATCAAGGCGACATCGGGTTCACCATAGAATCGTCGATGACCAGCATTATCCGTCGTGGATAAATCTGCAACCACCCCACCCTGAAGCAAGGTATCACTTGTTGAACCAATCACATCGAAGCGCCATACCTGACCGCCGGTATCCGAGGCGTACAGTTGATCGATATACCCGTCATAGTCAATGTCAACAATTCGAATGTCGCCGGGAATGCTGTATTTCATATTCTCAAAACGTTGATCGGCCGGTGCGTTGTTACCGAGATCAGGTCCAGCTATCGACCAAATTCTTTCACCGGTTCTTGCGTCAACAATAAAGATTCCGCGACCGATCGAATCGGTATCATGGTTCATGGTTACAGCGTTGCCGTGTTGGTCGCGTTGCGGATCGCCATCCTGGTTCTCATCGTAACCGGCACCGAATATTAATACATCGCGAGCGACATCATTGTCCATTAGTGATGCGTGTTTGGCTCTTGACCAACTCTGTCCAAGCTCTTTGAACTCGGCTGAATCTTCATCAGAGCCGTTAATAACCCATTTCAGTTTTGGGTCAGTCGGATTGGTTATGTCGAATGCATAGTAATTGCTGCCACCACGACGCATTGACGCGTACAGATAAGCCGATTCGCCGTTTTCTATGACAAAGTTCTCATTGGTTTCTTCGCGCCAGATAGAAAGTGGTCCATCAAGTCCATAAGGGTGTGAATTTGCTTTTAGATCTTCAAAGAATATGTTGTGATTGCCCATCAGTTCTTTTGGTGAAAATGCCCATAATTCATCACCATTGCTAGCGTCGAATGCGTGCAATATGCCTTCATTGGTACTGACATAAACAACTGACCTATCATTTGTTGTTGTATCGGTTCGGTAATTGACAATGACCGGTTGAGCGTGCATCGGGTCACCCATGTGGCGACGTGAGTCATTTGTAAAGCCGTCCTCATTCTCGTCTTTGATGTCTACGCCGCGTACCCATTTCAACAGTTCTGTTCTTTTTGCTTGTCGCTCAGCTTCGGTGCCAGTGGTTCCAAGTGCCAGCATGTCAGCCGTTATTCCTGTATTATCTTCATGCAGTTTGTGATCGCCGGAGTTTAGGTCGATACCGTCAGCGGGAATAGCTGAGGCATCTCCCAAGTAGGTGTACAGCTTGCGACTATCGATACCTTTAGCGCCAATTCGCGAGGCAGTTCCACCCTTGCTCACATCAGCCCCGTCTGCTTCCGAAGTAATGGTCCCATTGTCACCGAAGTGATCCCAGAAACTTCGCGCTGAATCCTTAAAGAATCCAGTGTCTATATCTACAGCAAGTGTGTCGTTAGCATCCAGAATTTCTGCCTCTGCGTCATCAACATTTTGAGTAGCGTTAACACCGAGTTTGTAGCGTTTTATATTACCTGTCCACCTAGGTGTTTCATTAGGCTGGAACAGAGCAAAGTAAACATCTTCTCTGTGAGAAAGGCGGTTAAACTGATTAACTGTTGTACCAGGCGCTGTAAAGCTTGTATCAACGGCTTGAGCTCCATCAATAATAGCGCTAAAAGCAGATGTAAGATCTGCGGCAGAAGCCGCTGTATGATATTCGCCGCCGCCGGCTGCTGCAACGTTTTGCAAGTAGGTAGCACCTGAGCCAGACAAGTTAAACGCTACAGTGTGTGTTATAACGTTTTGCTTGCCTGGGATTGTCGAATTATGATCGTTCTCATTCAACCAACGCATAAGATCAGTACCACAGGCCTGTTTTGTTGACGAGTTTTCATCGCAAGAGGCGGCGCCAATCAATGGCCTGATCAGGTCATCCGCATTATCTCTGGTGGCCGCACCGTCAGAGAGTAGAACGATGTGATTGGTTTGACAGCTATCTTCAATCGGCGATGTATAAGTTGGAGCCGAACCGTCAGGTCCAGCGACAATTTCTTCGTCTTCACACTCAATAGCGAATGGATTGTATTGTGTACACCCGGATGGTGTTATTAAGCTGCCTCCAGTGTAAGAGTCAGGGTGTGATACGAGAAAATTTGAGTTAATAAAATTGCCGCCGCGCTTTCTGCCATAGGTGACATCGCCCCCTAGCATGTATTGAGCTGCTTCGTATTGGAGACTTAGAATGGGCGTAAAGTAGTTTCCTCGAAGTTGATCAATTATGTCTGACAATTCGTGACGTGCCGTGCGTTCACTCAAACTTGAGAAATCGCTGTCACCAACGTGGGTTTTATAAGTTATATATATTTTCGCTGCAACACCAGGTGACTCATCGAATGTTTTTACTTCCTGATATGACCCACCGGTATCCTTGCGTTCAACGAATATCATGAGCTCATTCAGCGGTTTCCATCCACCTCGATTTACAATTTCCTGAACAATTGGCGAGATGTCTGGAGATTCAAGTTTATCGCCTGTCGTAGTATCTTCAGTGTGAATCCAATCCACTGTGGCGACTGTTTTTGCGCGATTGGATAGATCATTACTACCTTTACGTATACTAGCAGCGCTATTTGTTGCTTGCCCTAGAATACGCGCAGAGAAGTCGCCCGAGCTGCCTTTAGCGACCGTGAATTCGACGCGCGCGTCAGTAATCTCTGCGCCCTGTGGAACGGTAACCTGGGCAAATCGAAAACCTGACAAATGCTCAATGGCAGAGTTTGTATCGTTGCTCTGTGGGAGTCTAATAGATTGGGTGCGCCTTAGCATTCTATTGCTGCTTCTGAGCTGATAGGCATCGTTGTTTTTACCTGTAACCTGCGCGATTTGTGTGTCCAGGGTACAACCCTTGCCATCAGGGATAGTGGATTGGTCGTACACGACTCTGAGTGACATTGCTGGATAGTCTCTTTCAGCTGCTACGTGATTAAGCGACGATTCGTAACTTACAATACTGCGATTGTCCGTGCCGCCCAAAATGAGCGCGATGTCGTTACCGCCACACCAATTGTTCTGATCAACAACTTGTTGAATAACTGGTGAAAGGTCGGCCGATTCGTATTGCTCACCCTCAGTCCAGGCTCCTGGGTCATAGGTAACAGTGCTTGTTTGGGGTCGATTGGTAAAGTCCCAATCGTGCTCAGTGAACTCACGAGCGGTTTCAGATTTGTCTGCCCAAACAGTGAACGTGCCAGCGCCTGAATCCGTGGTTTGAGCCGTCATTTCCAATACGGCGCTGATAATGGTTGCGCCTTGTGGGATGCCTATGTCGGTGAAACGTACACCAACCAATTGTGGGTTGCTGGTTCTTCCATAACCGCGGACACTCAAATTTTTACCGTTGGGCAGCATTTTTCCGTTTACCAGGCTTTGTTCTGAATCGTCATCAGGGTCTATGACTGTTGAATAAAGCAAGGTGCCCAAACAATCATCGGCTTCAACACAGACTGGTTTATCAATTGGTGTGACCGGGTATCGCACAGGACCACCGCCTTCATCACCATTCATGGTCATCAAACCCACGTTGACATTTGTCATTTTTGAAAACATGTCATGCATTGCTTCCTGCATACGCTCCATGCGCGTACCAACTTGACCGTTGTCAAAGGCATACATCGACAATGAATCATCGAGTACAAACAGTATGTTTGGTGCGTTAGCTGAGTTTGTTGTATCGGTGGCGAGCTGGCTAAAAAACACTTCGGTATCATCGGCTGACACGGCTGAAACAGCCAGGCACACAGTCAAAGTCATTCCACTAAGCAAACCGCCCAACATTCCGCTGAATGCTGCTTGTATAGTTCGATTGACTTTCTTTGCAATTAGTCTAAATGCAATCATGGACGGTGCTCCGTAAAAATATTGATTTTCTAGATTCTGTTACTTTAATGAGCGGGCACTTCGCGAATAGCGCCTTGAGCAATGCCAGCCTCAACGACTTCATTGATAGAACCGGAACCCTGTACCCGATAACGTAAACCTTCGAATAGACCAATGGATGACCCAGGTACGATATTGGAGCCCATAAATTCAAGTGTTGCGCTGCTATCAACTTTTGGTAAATCCACCAACGACATACTGACTTCGACTTCGGTACCAACGCCAGAATCGAATGCCTCTACAAGGTTGGCATCATTGTTCAACGCAAATTCTGTGACGGATTCTGTGACCTGGTACACCGTGCGTGACTCTATAGCGTTAGTGGTGATCTGATAGTCAAGAGTCGACGTCTGCATAGCAATGCCCCCCATGACCGAAATAACAAATAGCAGGATAAGTGCAATCAAAAGGGCCGCACCGTTTTGATGTTGAGTACGTTTGATCAATTGCTTTTTTATATGATTAGCCATCGTTACTGCTGCCGAATATTTCGAATGCTTACCGTCGTGTTAAACGCTAGTCGAAAGCGCCTATCGCCAGTGTGTGTTACGGCGGCTCCGCTGTGTGGCGCACCAATTTCAGTGTTAGCAACGGTATAGATCGTATCGTCGTCTTGATCGGTAATTTCGTTGATGGTTGACATTAGAAGCCCAATGCGAACCGCTCGAACAGTATCCGGTGTTAGTGCACTTCCGGCATCTACCTCAGTTCGCCGACCGCTTGCGTCTTCTGTAATGAAGCTAATCGCGAGATGCTCCACACCTTGAACCAGCTCGACTGGCGGGTTTGAGTCAGCGTCGAACGGATACGATTGTTCATAGAGCGCGTTGATCGGTTCGTCGTTATCGTTAACAAGACCGGTATCACCAACGTAATAAATGCGAGCGTTGAAACGCATAACCTGGGTTTGTTCACGCAAAACCGCAGTAGAACCATAAGCTGTGGAAAGCGCCCCGGTGGTGTTTCTGCCGGCATCATGACCCAGTTCCATCACGCTGCCGTCGCCTTTGAGATCAGATACGCTAGTGACTTCAAACAGTTCGCCGTCGAGGCAATCTGAAATTATGGCCAGGTCGCCAACTTCAATATTAAAAGTGTCGTCCGCAACAACTTCTATTGGTCCGGCAGCGTTTGCTCGGTCGCCGCCAACCACACGAAATAGTGGGTAAGTATCGGAGGCACCAAATTGCAGCATCAAAGCATTGGTGTTGGCAACGGCTGGGTTCTCTGTTGGTAATTCAAAATCAACACCCCATTCAGGTACCGGTGTCCAGTTGTTTGGGAGCGTTACGCTACTGCCCCATACGAAGGTATTGCGTAAACCCATGCTGAAGTTGTTCATCGGCGCATCTACAGCGTGTATCTGCACACTGGCTGAACTAATCGGTGCGCAGCCTTGAAACCCTGCCATACGAACATCGCGACTCATCAGCTCCAGGGCAAGGCGAGCGTTTTCCTGGATACCGGCAATGGCCTGGTTTAATTCGGAAGAGCGCTTGTTGCTCGAGAAGATAGACACCATACCTACCGTTAGTATGAGACCGATCACCATCGCAATCATCAGCTCGATCAACGAAAAACCAGACGATCGCTTTAGGTCAGGATAGTGCATGGCGATCAATTCCCGTTAAGAGACTGGGTCATGAACGCAAAATCGATCTTGTCGACATCATCACCGTTGGACCATTCAATATGCACTGTGAATTCGCTATTTCCGTGTGCGATGATTTTGCCTATCGCAGGATTGGATTCGCTGCTTGGCAAAACCGCTATCGAATTATTTTCGGGAAACAAGTAGCTGCGCCATTCAAAAATATCGTGCTGAGCTAGTTGTACGGCTGTGCAGCTATTGATATCGCACTGTGGGTCGTTGACTGTTAAGTTTGTGTCAATATTGTCGTAGGCACCCGCGCTCACACCCGCAAGATTTGCTCTCATTCGATCAATGATGTCGCTAGCCATAAAGTAGGCTTGAGATCGGTGATATGAACTCTGACTGAACCGCATTCCCTCGACTTGCATGCGAGCACCTGCGAGAAACCCAATGGATATCAGGACCAGCGTTATCAGTACTTCAACAAGACCAACACCGTGTTCGTAATATCGATTCGATTGAGCTGTCCTCACTTTGAACGTTTTAAAAAATGGCTGATTCATTTGCACGAGAGTAACTTGCGATTGAATGCGTCAATACGGGCATCACCATCTGAATGCACACGAGCTGGTTTTACCTGACCTGTTAAACCTATATTCAATGCGCGCCATTGTTCGGCGTCTCTATCGTCACACAAGGCGATGTAACCGGTTCCCCAATTTGTCGTGCCGCGCCGATTGAAACGGATATGGTGTCTCGGTTTGGCGTCCGCCGCATCACGTGAATCAGATGCCTCGGCGGTAATACTGAGCTTTTTGTGAATTGGTGGGCATACTCGAAGTATTTCGGAATCGGCGTCGACCGTCGCGGTTCCAAGTAGCGGAGTTATTGCTCCAACATTTGTTTCTGTAAAAACCAGCGCACCATTAGACCAGTCTGTGCCGCATTTTTCGTCTGATTCGCGAGCACACATGGTGATGTCAGAAGAGCGTTTTACCGCTTCCGATCGTGCCTTTAAAAGTGCCAGATTAAAACAGCTGGTATCTGAGGTGATCCGACTCGTCTTGATAGCATTGCTGAAACTGGGAATTGCCACAGAAAGAAGGATGCCCGCAATCGCCATACTGACGATCAGTTCTATGAAGGTAAAGCCTTGATTGGATTGATCCACGCGCATAGTAAGTTTGGCGACCGGTGGGCACTTTGACTTGAGCTGATTTCTCCAACTTTTCGGTAGTTAAGTAAGTAGGGATAGCGAGAAAATGTGTGATCCACGTTCTGTTTGATGGGGATTTTTGAGTAATGCAGCACATAAACATCAACATTTATGAGTTGGCGTTTATTCAACAACAACGCTCGGCGACATAAATCGTTTTAAACTGCCCCAGTTCGCTGGGGCTAGCCAACTTTTCACGCGGTTCTTCGCTGCAACGTTTGTCTGGACATGTTGAGTAATTTCAACCGATCACAAAACACATCTATGAAGATGTTTAAATGATCGACCAGCCGATCTGGCTTTTTTGTTGTGCACCAGGTTCGTCGATTGAGCCGATTGACCTTCGCTCGCGTTGTAGCGAAGGTATGGTTTATCGAGAACAAGTTGTCGTATCGGGTTTTTTTCAGCTCACCCTGGCCAACGATAGCGCCTCGATCACTGATGAACACCTGGTGCTCGGCCTCAGGAAAGTACTTTTCAATGAGCGTGGCATAGTGCTGGTGTCCGTCGGTCTTGAAGGTTACCTCTGGCGGTAAGATGTCTTTGAGCTCCTCGAACACATTCTGGCGTGCCGCCCGACTTTCATCTTTACGTTTTCCGTACTTTTTCTTGGCTATTTTGGATAAATGTCCAAAGGCTGGAATAGAGGCTACGCCAAAACTCAGTGGTATTCGCTTGCCATCGATAACCGCCATGGGCACGGTCAAAGGCTTGCATTTGGTGTGCTCGAAAGTGATCAAGTCATCGAACTGAACGCACATGATGGGCCCAGAGTTCGCTACGTACGCTTGTACATACTGCTGGTTCTTTTTTCTTGATAACTCACCTTGCCAGATCAAGCGAGTAGCCACAGTTTTAACATTCACACCAACCAATTCGGCAATATCTCGCGGGCACATATTGCTGGCAAAGGCAAAACGGATCGTCGAGTTTATACGTCGTTTTTTTTGCTTATAAGTGGCTTTAAGCGTAGCGCTGGAGAACTTCTTGCCACACGCTTTACATCGAAAACGCTGGACTTTTTTGGAATCATCGGCGCGAAAAAAGTGTCCGTCACGAACAATGTTTTTACGGACAGCCGCGCAGCGCGGGCATTGGGTGTTCACGTCCATGTGAATCTCTCAATTTGTAGGGGGAACTAACGATATCAGAAAAAATCATCCCCAGCATACTGGGTCAGTTTAAAATAATTTATCTTTTATTCATCTTCTGTTTAGCTGACATTTATATCATTGTCAGTACTTTGTTAACTGCGACATGTAGTGTAGAACGAGTCTTAAGTCATTCGTAGGTATCAGCGTGAAAACACAATTAGTATCAGCAGGGTCCGCATTGTTTCTCTGCATCTCAAGTGCAGCCATTCTCGCGGCCGCAGACAGTAAATCCGTCTCAGACGAGGTTGTAAGCGACCAGAGAAAGGCGCTAGCGTCGAGCACCAGTGGCGCAGGATTTGGCCCTCAAGCACCGCGCGACATCGACGAGGTTACTGGTGCTAATACACGTGCATTCCAGGCGGCACCCGCGTACACAGAAATGAACCTCTGCAATATTCATATGCATGAAAGTGCTGAGCACAGGGGCGGTGAATTCACCACCTACGCAGGCAATGGAGACGGAAAAGGGCACGGCACAGGGTTTTTGTACTCTGGCACGCTGTCTGACGCTGAAAAAGCCAGTATTGATATGGCGGTTGGAGAAGGTGAGTACGGCGGCCTTGAGCCTGGAGACACCATAGAGGTTCATTACGTTCACTCTACTGCGCAAGTAAAGCCTGGACCCACCTTAGGCGCGTGTCTCAGTGATGCAATAAAAAATCCTCAGTTAAGGGTTGAAACTCAGGTGTATGTGCTGGTTAATGACGATTCTGCGCTGGATTTTGTCGAGTTGACCGCGGTTGGCGAGAGTAACGGTTATCAGCAGGCACTGAATATCCCTTCCGATACTGGAACACCAATACAATATTCTGGCTCCACAACAGGCCCGAGCTACAATGAGGTCGGTTCACCTTTCCAGGTGAGTTGGAGTGTACGCCCCGAGGTTGCCAAAGTGAATATAAAAACAGTGGCTGCCTGGTTCGAAGATAACGTGTTTGAAGAGGCCTATGCCCACGGAGTACGAAATCTGGTAACCAATCCAGACCTGTTGTCAAAAATAGGTAACTAGTTCAACTATATTTATGCCTATGTCGGTTGTGGCATAGGCATTATTTCCCCGACGCCTTGTATAATGCCCGAAGCGATTAGGGGGGCGAGTGGGTGACAAACAGTTTAAAACGAAGACTGATTATTACCGGTGCTGCTTTGTTGTTGCTAGGCGGTATCGCATCCGTCGCACTTTTCCACACAGCCAGACAATACAGCTTCCACATTGAACGCAGCATACGCGCTCAGCATGTCTACGCCAGCTATCGAGCAGTTTCAGATCATACCTATCGCAAACTTAGTGCACTAGGTCAAATCGTTGAAGAAGGTACCCTAACAAACCTTCAGGAGCGTTTTCGCAACAAGGAAGCGTTGCGTAATGCGTTAAAAGATGTCAGGGAAAGCATTGCCGCAGAATTGACTCATGTAGGTGACGTATATGAAGCTGCCGAACTTGAGCATTTTAATGAAATAGAGCTGTTGGCTGAAGAAATCATCAGTGGCAGTGAGTTGGTCCGAATTGCAGTTGAAAACAAAGACCAGTTCGCCGCCAGCGCTGAACTGGAAAAACTACGCAGCCACGAAATAGAAGGCAGCTTTATACGGCTTATCGATGATGCTATAGCTGAAGAATTGAGAGAGGTAAGAGATACTCAGCTTGTGGCCCAGGAGCTCAACACTATTTTAACCAGACTCCTGTCTCTTATTCTAATCCTGTTTGCGTTGTGCAGTGCGTATATGCTGCTAACAACATGGCGCTCTCTATCGCGTAGCTTAGAATCCTTTGGTTCTGCAACTGATGCGTATCAAGCAGGCAATTTTTCTTATCGGGTTCCAGAAATGGTTGAGGAGGAGTTTGCCGGTCTTTCGGTAGCGTTGAATAAAATGGCATCAGAAGTTGAAACGCAGCGAGAAAGAGAAAAAACAACCCAGCAAAATCTCGAGGCGTTAATAGAAAGTCGAACAGAAGAACTGATATCCAGCAACAAAATATTGGAAACAGTGAGTGAGACGCGTAAACAGTTTCTTGCTGACATCAGCCATGAGTTACGCACACCGTTGACGATAATTCAAGGTGAAGCCGATTTAGTATTAAGAAATGACGGTGCACTCGACCATGAATACATAGCCGCGCTTAGACGTATTAAAGAACAAGCCACGCACACCACACGATTTGTACAAGATCTGCTGTTTGTTGCCAGAGCCGAAGATGGTAAGGCACCGATCCATAAACGTCAGGTTGACATAGTTCCTTTGGTCACTGATGTTTGTGAAGACTTTACGGTGATTGCGCAGCAAAATAATATAAATATTAGCTGCATACATCCTGATTACGAAATTTTTGCCTCGGTTGATGTGAGCCATATAAAGCAGGTCATGACAATTTTGCTTGATAATGCGGTACGATATTCTTACAGCAATTCAGCCATTCAGGTGGCGATTAACCATATTCATAATCAACTATCAATCTCTGTAAGTGACTCTGGAATTGGAATGTCATTTAACGAGTCGAGTCAGGTATTTTCTCGATTTTATCGAGGAGATACAGGTTCGGGAAAAGCCTCGGGCACTGGCTTGGGATTGCCAGTTGCAAAGGCAATAATTGATGCCCATGATGGGAGTCTTATCCTTCAGGGTGAGCCCGGTGATGGCACCAAGGCGACAATCACACTTCCATTAGATGTAGAACTGCGGGCGGTACTTTGAGAATTTTAATCATTGAGGATGACGATCGTATTGCCGACTTTCTTGCCAGAGTATTAAAGGTGGAAGGTCACAGCACAATACGTCTTGCTAATGGCAAGGATGCGGTAAACACGGTCAAGAATGGTGATTTTGAATTTATCATTCTCGACTTGATGTTACCTGGGGTATCTGGGCTGGAAGTTTGTCAAGAACTTAGATTTCGCAAGATCAATATCCCGATTATCATGTTAACAGCCATGGATGGCATTGAAGACGTTGTGTCTGGTCTTCGCATGGGAGCTGACGATTACATGACGAAGCCGTTCGAAATAGATGAACTGCTGGCACGCATCGAAACAGTCGGTCGACGACATCGAGGCATTGATACACAATCCAATGTGTTGAGTGTCGCCGACGTTCAGATGGATATAGAAGCGAAAACGGTGAGTCGGGGAGACAAAACAATTGATCTGACAGCCAAAGAATTTGCCATTCTCGAGTTGCTACTGAGCTACCCGGACAAATTATTTTCCAGGGAACGTATATTGAATAATGTTTGGGGTGTTAATACAGATCCGTTAACCAATGTTGTCGATGTCTACATTGGTCGGTTACGCAAAAAACTCAGTGAGGGTGAGGCACCCTTTATTGAAACGGTACGCGGAATGGGCTATCGCATTAACACTAAAACAATTGTTACCTGAGCGAGCTAATTTACATCACCAAATACCTCAACTTCAGCAAGAGAAAATACGCCGTTTAAACTTAATTTTTTGGCAAGTGCGTACTTAGCGAGTCCGCACTACCATGTTTTGAGCTCAAGCAGTAGGCCTGAGTCGCGTATTCATCAGTATCAGGTAATTTCAGGAATTTCCTGCTGAGCTTCGTCAGTGTTGTCCTCTTCCATTTCGTTATACCACTCAATTTCCAGTGTCAACATCTGTGTTTCATCTGCAGTGCTTACGTGCCATATTGAAAAAGTGTTGTCCTCGACAGGTTTTACCAAGTGACCTGATTGTTTGAGTTCAGCTTTTTCCTTTAAGGTAGTGACAATTTCAGCAAACAATTCGGTGCCATTTTGCAAAGGTAATTCCTGACTGAATTCGTAAAGCAGCTCATCCTAAACAACGTCATAGTGGTCATGGTGATGGCGCTTTGTTCGGTGATGCTCTTGGTAATCGTGTTCATGATGATGTGAATGCATACAATTTGTATTTCTGTTAAGTCAACACAATTTAAGCCTGTTAGAAAGTTGTAGCGCTATTACTCAACGCACAGCTTATTTGCGTGATTGTCGTATTTGACAAACGATCATTTATTTACAATCAAACTTGATCAGAAACGATGATAGGGTGTGTTATACCGATTTCAAGCTAAGCAAGCGCAGTTAAATGTTGGCCTGACTAACGAGATTCAGGTTATTGCTTACTAATAGCAATATTGATCGCTTTGCAACCTAATTAAACTTAGTTGTTAGTGATATCTGTAGTCTATTATTGAAACAACTGGCAAGGCAACACACTTAATTTCGGTTAATTGCATTGACGGTATGTCATAAGACTGTCCCGAATATTCACAATATTTCCTTATTTGGTGAGCCATTGCCTGGCAACGATTGGGTGTTGCAAATCGATCATCGCCATTTTGCGTTATGGTTGTATTCATCATGCGCACAAAAGTATATAGTGCTCGTCGCTTAGTTGTTATTATTGGGCTTACCTGCTGTACTTCAATTTACGCGTTTAATGACACGCACTATCAGTAATCGTATTTAGTGACCTGGACGGAACGCTGATCGATCATGATACTTATCGTTGGGATGCTGCCGCACCAGCACTGGAAGCACTCAAACGTATTGGCGCAGGTATCGTGTTAGCGAGTAGTAAAACTGCTGCTGAAATCGCGGTTTTGCAGAATGAGCTGGGTGTAACCGACTGGCCGACGATTGTTGAGAACGGCGCTGGATTGATACTCCCAAGGAAACGCGAACAGACACACAATAAACATGATCAATCGCTTCGCCATTCATTAGAAAATTTACCTGATTTCCTGCGTAAGCTTTTTCACAGGTTTGGTGATATGCAGGTATCCGAGTTAGTTAAGATTACTGGCCTGTCAGTCGAAAATGCCGTACTTGCCAGGCAGAGAAATTACTCAGAACCTGGTCTATGGAACAGCACGGACGCACAGCTATCGGAATTTTCAGAGGCACTATCCAAACACAATATCTCCGTGTGCTCATGTGGCCGATTCCTTACCCAGTCTTATGGACAAACCAAAGCTGACCGTATGACAGAAGTCATTAAACAATATCAACCAGTCCATACCGTGGCATTAGGTGACGCACCCAATGATGTCGGGATGCTACACCTGGCAGATATAGGCGTTGTAGTGGCGAATCCCAGCGGTAAGCCAATGTCAGCAATAGAAAACGACCCGCATGGGCGTATTATTCGAACGACTCTGCCTGGACCGCATGGGTGGAATAAGGCGATGCTTGATAACATAGCTGAACTGCGGTTGGATTAGACCCGAACATCGCAAACAAAAATAAAACTCGACAATGGCTGATTTTCATCAGAATGGCAACATCGCGACAACGCATAACTTACGTACTCGCAGCGTAGACGACCTGTTCCAGGAATTGCAGAATATTGCCCAGACACGCCAACTTTCGTTGGTGTTGCCTTGTTTGTACTCAGAACTTCAGACACAGGCCATGCCAAAAATTCTGACTGAACTTTATACCTAATCCACGAAATTGATACTGCTCATAATCAATATCGTGTATCTGATTGTTGTTCAGCATAAATGCAAAATATTGCCGGTTCAAGACGCACAAGCTAACAATCATAACCCTGTGCCTGCATAAATTTGTGGCCAGATTCGCAGTTCAGGCCCGAATTTTGAACATAGTTAATGTAGCTGTATCGGAGCTCGTGTCTGGTTTGACTCAATAAGCTTGCCTTAGGTCTTAAATAGTCGACAGTTTTACCTCTGGCAAAGAGGCGGGCATAAGCTAAATTTTCGCTATAACTTTTCAGCAACGCTCTTTTCTGGAGCGACATAGAACATTAACAAAGGTAGTAACAATGAAAGTAATAAGAAATAAATGGG
Source organism: uncultured Granulosicoccaceae bacterium (assembly GCA_964437945.1). Classification (GTDB taxonomy): domain Bacteria; phylum Pseudomonadota; class Gammaproteobacteria; order Granulosicoccales; family Granulosicoccaceae; genus Granulosicoccus. The sequence goes on along the minus strand of CAYTJF010000012.1, from coordinate 20,947 downwards.
TGCGTACGTTGATCGCATCATCGGTGTGTGCGGTAATGATCGGATGCAGTAGCGACGACGATGACGCGATAGTGGCTCCAAGCACGAATGCTACGTTAAACCTGGCCTTCACGGCTCTTGACGATCTGGGGGATGACTTCGTATATGAAGGGTGGATTCTGGTAAATGGAGCGCCAGTATCAACTGGTCGATTCACTAGCAACATGAGCGATGTTCAAAGTGCAACAACTGAAGATATCGCTATCGCCACAAAATATATATTAACCATCGAGCCTGCAGTAGGTGATGACCCAGCGCCTGCTGCCACTCACGTATTGGCTGGTGACATAGTCGACTTAGCGTCCACGCTAACCATCGCTGACCCAGCTGCAGTAGGTACCGACTTCGTAGGCAGTACAGGCAGCTTTATAACTGCTACACCCAGTGCAACCCCTGATTTATATGATCAAGGCATTTGGTGGTTAATTCCGCCAACTCCAACGGCAGGTTTGAGTCTGCCAACATTGCCAGAAGGATGGGTGTATGAAGGCTGGGTCGCGGGCCCTGATGGACCAATTTCAACTGGCACATTTACTGATGTTGCGATGGCAGACAGTGATGGCGCTGGTCCAGCTGCCGGACCAAATCCCACACCCCCGTTTCCAGGTCAGGATTTTATAACACCACCTATGTCTGTTGTTGGATTGGCTGCGGTGATTTCGGTCGAGCCAGACCCTGACAACTCGCCAGCACCATTTGGTATCAAACCATTAATTGATGATGTGATTGAAGATGTAGGGAACGGTGGTTCGCAGGATATGGCGAATGTCATTGCTGATAACCAGCCATCTGGAACCCTGAGTATTGTGTTGCCTTAGCGTAAAATTCCGTTGACATAACTAGCCTGTAACTGAAGTAAACTGTATTAAGACCACATAGTGACGCAATATCCTGGTGATGGGTCTATGAAAATAGGCTCATCGCTTATCACGCTCTCATATCTGCCGGTACCATACATCTGGCTGCATTCCCATTAAAACGCTCCTGCCATCGCATTGAGCCAGGTTCAATAAAGTATTTGTTCCTTGGCAAGCTCTCTATCACAGACCCTCGCTAAAATATCTGCCAAAAAACTTGTAAAAGTTCTCTTCACTAGTAAATATAATTCATGTAACCTCCAAAAGTCTGTTTTGTATACGCCAATTTGTTCTAGAACATCAGTAAGCTCAATTTCATGCTATGCAAATTTTCATCAATATGGTTGATTTTTGATTCGTCAAAATATAGAAAAATCAGTGGCTTATCGTTTTTTATTCTTAGTGTGATTTTCCCACAGACTTTGTCAGCCCAGACCACGCTTCCTATTTTCAACAACTTCACTATTGCCGGATACGGAACGCTTGGATACGCATGGTTGAATGACGACAATGCTGAGTATAGAACCGGGGAAGGAGAGTCCGGTGCAACGAATGAGGGCTCATTCGAGGTTGACTCACGACTGGCGCTGCAGCTCGATGGAACACTCAATTCATATCTGTCGGTCGGTGCGCAAGTGATCGTGAGACAGAATGAAGTCGGTGAACCAGGTGCTGAGCTCGAATGGGGATTTCTGGGTATTCAGGCTGCGGATAGAGTGCTAATAAGGCTCGGTAGGATGAGCTTGCCGGCTTTTTCAATATCTGATTTTCGCGAGGTAGGCTATGCCAATGTATTGCTGCGTCCCCCGGAAGATGTGTACTCTCAGGTACCGTTGCGTCGACTAAATGGTGCCGATGTCACTGTGGAATCGCTGATGCAAGGTACGCTTGTCAGTTTTCAGTTGGTTGGCGGAGTAGCCCGAGAAAAAATATTCAACGATCTGGAACCTGACGCAGAGCAGATCATTGGATTGAGCACCTGGATTGAACGCGGTCCATTTAAGGCGCGAGCTAATTTTACTACCGCTCAAATCGACGTTGATTCAAGAAGCGAGACCATTGACAGATTAAGGCTAGGCATAGACGCCGCTCTGGCACAGGCGCCTCAACTGGGCGCAATATTGGACCCGGTCAGAGCTGATCTCTCTGGCGATTACACAGACCTGACATTTGCATCCATTGGCTTGTCAGCCGATTTTGATACTTATTTCCTGGACTTTGAATTTGCTCGTCGACGAATCGATAATTGGGTTGTTAACGTTGATTCCTGGTCGCTGGTGGCAGGTGTGAACATTGGCAGGTATTCTCCGTATGCTTTCGTTTCATCCAATAGGGATGCGCAGTCCGATCGTCGTATAACTCTTCCTGACTCGCCTGAACTTAACGTGCTCGAAGCGGGCATTAATGATTTGTATTCACCACGTGGCCAAAATACGGTGGGGGTGGGTTTGCGTTTTGATCTTTCAGAAAATATCGCACTTAAGTCTCAGGTCGAATATATAAGTCGAGAGGATATAGGTATCAGTTTTCGTAGATTGGGAGACGACGGAAGCGATACTGGCGACGATGTTTTATTATCATCTTTTTTGGTCGACTTCGTCTTTTAATAATAATGGCAAGCTTTCACAATCAAGCCTGCTCAACATTGGTTTAATCGAATTTGAAAATTATGCAATTTAAAATTTTTTCCTTTCGATGGTTGCTTAAATGCCGGCATAAAACGAATACCAACGCTCACAACATTCAGCATTATTTACAAATGTGCTTTCAAAAACGCTTACTTGGATTGCTAGCTAGTGCTTTGTTGGTTGTAAGCGCCAGTGCATTGCAGGCTGATGACGCTAACGACCTTATTGTTGTAACTAATAAAGATGTGACTATGGCGTCTATTGACGACAACGAAATACGCCGACTGTTTTTAGGTAAGAGCCGGCGGCTTCCTAATGGGGATGTTGCAGCGCTTGCTTCTTATTCACCGTTAAGAGCTTTTTTTAACAGTCGGATACTGGGTCGCTCGGATACTGATGTGGCTCGTATTTGGTCCAGATTAAAATTTTCCGGTAGGCAAGCGCCACCTCGAACCTTCAATAGTGTTGACGCCATTGTTGAGTATGTTAAGTCGACACCTAATGCGTTGGCGTATTTGCCAAGTTCATACCGAAGAGACGAAGTTAGAATCATGGCGTTTATACCTGGTGATACGCCCCCGCTTCGTTAGCGAATGCTGTTTTGTATTTTTATTAAAGGCTTGAATCATTGAACTTTTAGAGGTCAGTCACTAAAAAACGAAAGTTTGGTTTGTATGAGAATTTAATATTATTCGAAAAGCGTTGAATAAATATATATCAAATAAACTGCATTCATTTCAAAATTCATAATTCTCAATTTCAAACTTTTCAAAGTTGTACAACTAAATCGCCTGCTAAAGCAACTTGGCTTTAGCGGTAAAAAAGCGATTAAAGCTATTGCCTTGCCATTCTTTGCTGCCAGCCTGATTTTTCCGCACGCTCTTATGGCTCAAAACACTTTTCCCAGCTTCTCAAATTTTTCGTTTGGAGGCTTATGGTACGCTCGGATACGCGTGGTTGAATGATGAAAATGCTGAATACCGAACCGGGGAGGGACTAAACGGAGCAACCAATGAAGGCTCGTTTGCAGTCGACTCACGAATAGCCTTGCAACTTGTTGGAGCGTTTAATTCGATTTTTTCTACCGGCGGACAAGTGGTCGCGCGACAGAATGAAAAAGGCGACCCTGGTGCCGAGCTTGAATGGGGGTTTCTGGGCATTCAGGCTGCAGATAGAGTTGCAATTAGACTCGGTAGAATGAGTCTGCCAACTTTTTCATTATCTGATTATCGCGAGGTAGGCTATGCGAGTGTGTTGTTGCGTCCCCCGGAAGATGTGTACGTCCAGGTACCGCTAACTCGATTTAATGGTGCCGACGTTACGGTGGAATCGCTAGTACGTGGCGCGCTGATGACAGTTCAGGTTTTTGGCGGAGTAGCCAGAGAAAAAATATTCAACGATCTGGAACCTGAATTAAAGCCGATTGTAGGATTAAGCGGCTGGGTTGAAGGTGGGCCATTTAAAGTGCGCGCTAATCTCTCTGTAGGTCAAATTGACATCGATTCAAGGAGCGCAAGTTATGACAGGTTAAGTCAAGGTATCGATTTTACTTTGCAAAACGCACCTGGTAGATAACAGCGAAGTCGTAACAATAGACAAAAACTCTGTTGTATTTGGGATGGGTCAAGCGCCTGAAAATCTGGTGCTGTTGCTAGATGGCAGTATTCAGGTATAGCAGGTTTCCGACAATGGTAGAGAGATGGTGCTTTATCGCGTCGATGCTGGAAATAGATGTGTGTTAATGACTGCATGCGTTCTTGCTTATGAAGAAAGTGTCGCTACAGCAATATCAGAAACTGACCTACAGGCAGTGTTAGTGCCACGAAAAGCATTTGATGAGCTCCTTGGTGCTTCCAAAGAGTTTCGGCATTTTGTGCTATCTGCATTCACCAATCAATAGGTGTAGCCAGTATTTCTGAACTGCTCGATGCAACGCTGGAAGGTGGTGTTGAACTCGTAGCCTGCCAAATGACAGTGGATTTATTCGGCCAAAAAAATGAGGATTTTATACCTGAGATAACGCAATGGATTGGCGCTACGACGTTTCTACCGGCAGCGCGTAACGCGGATATATGTCTGCTTATTTAGCACCGGGAACTTAAACTGCAATTTACTCGTAGTCTTTGACTACCACAATAACACCTCTAACCTCACCAAGTGAATACCCTGTCGCTTTGTCCTCTGGATAAAGCTCATCAAGCTTAGCTTGCAGATCTGGAGCGATTTGCTGGCCATGACATGCGAGGCATACACCGCCGGCGGGTGTGGCCTTCATAAAGCGCATTTGATGTTTTCCATCATCAGTTTTTACAACCGTTGCAGAGGCGATAGATGCTGGGTCTTCACCATCGGCTGCACGTTTGTCGAATTCTTCCAGCGCCGCACGCTGCCAATCATTTGGAACATTTTCAGGATTACGGTTTTTAAGATTGACACGACTAACAATCGCAGTGGAATCTGCCGCATTCTTTGCTGTAATTGGCATGGCTTCAAGGTTACACACGCCTAGCGCATTAAGCTGCCCTCCTGGTTTCATGGCATCTTGCCGTTAACTTTGTAACGAACCAGCAAAGGCTTTTGTAATTGCTTTAACGTCCTGAACTGCTGCCACTTTATCAAAATCTTGTGCATGGATTTGTGAGTGACCAAGAGGACCTAAAAGCAATGATAAGAAGGTGACTTTTCCGGGAAGTTTCATAAACGCTGTGCTCCGTTTTGCTGCATGGTGAACAATGCTTTTGCGCTATGAAAAGGCGGCATATATGGTTTATTTGCTGCGATTTTTGACATAGTAATCAGATTAAACAGAATCTTCAGTGACTATGTTACCGAGCTACGCATCCTACGTATTCCAAGACCTAACTATCTCAATGGCTCATGTGTTTACGGGTCTTCAGATTATTAAAGTCCAAGGTTCGCGGACGCTGCGGCTCGGGGCTTTCGGTTTCAGGTCCCGCGCTCGGTGTCTGATAGTTTCAGTGAATTGGCCCAGTTGGCTAAAACCAAACAGTGTGCGAAACCGCAATGCGTCTATATTCAAATGTTTTGAATTGGTCAAAAAAATATTCAAACTGATTTCGAAAAAGTCACAGGTGAGGGTTTATCACTTGGTGTTGAGGTTGTTGGCGCTTGTGGAAGTATTTTTGATTTGTATCCAAACGTTATAAGTTCCATCGCCTTTGCTGTTATCAATGACAAGCAGGAATGTTGTCCTGATGCGATATTTAAGCACGTCGTCAAAATAAATGAAGCATCGAAAACTCTGAAGCACGTGTTGCTAGTTGATCCATTTGTGTGGTCAAGGCAGTTTGAAACTCTGCGCTTCAATCGCAAAGCCACAGCGTGACTGCAGGCTGTGCCTATTTCGGTCGACCAGCTAAATTACCTTGAAAAGAACGGCGTAGATGCCTTACACGAGTTGTTTACAGACAAGCAAATCGATGTGTTTATTCTTGATCGGGCATCAGTCGTATCTTAATCTGAAAGCTTGTGTAGGAAATCGCGGCTAACCGTATCAGCACATCGCTGCTCAGCGACAATGCCTTCGGTCAAATAGCTAATAGATGTGACCTGCCTGCCGCCTTAACACCACATTGGCTGGCGACAGGCATCTCTCTATATACGGTGTTATTTTAGGTCTGGTTATTGATATCTGTTTATTCATTTATTGCGGTAGCTGCAAACTGACCAGATCTACTCCTACTACGGTGTTACCAGTAAATCCGCCGGTATTGACAGCATCTTTGTAGTCGTCTTCGGATAACCCGCCACCTGGTATGGGGTAGGGGCCTTGATTTTTTGCTCCCAACGGTGGAATAAGGTGCGTTAGCATCAAGTGTTTTGCCCCGGTGCGTTTTGCCATTGCACCAAGATCAGTGGCCGTACTCTGACGAAAGTAGATTGGCGGTGGAAACCCACTGTCTTTGTCCGGGCCCATTACTGGGTGTATGGTGGAATGCACAATGATGTCGGCTCCCATTGACAGTTTTTCAACTTGCGCAGATGTTGAACTTTCGCGTGGTGGCTTAGGACTATCGTTTCCGGCATCTCCACCAATCACTACCGAGCCTGCTGGGGTATCTACCCGATAAGAAGCGTGGCCGGGTATGTGCCTTGAGCCGATAGCAGTAACAGTGACATCACCTTGTGTCCAGACTTCTGTTGGCTCATCGCTAGGTTTAAAGGCATTCAGATTGATAAGATCGGCAGGGCCACCGGGGAGTCGTTTATTATTTTCCGCCAGTCTTTGTGCTATTTCACCCGATTGAATTAATGCATCACCAATGTGCTTTCCAAGTTTGGCACAACTGAGAACGTAGCCGGCAGAAGCTTCTATATCTGCGCTGCAAACCAAGTCGACCTTTGGACCGCCTGACCCGAAATGCCAGCGCAACTGCATCATGTCGGCAAGCCCTTCAGTGTGATCAGAGTGCATATGAGTTAGAAAAATAGCTTGTAACTTACCAACAGGGGTTTTTGCCTGAGACAAACGTTGCGTTGTACCTCGGCCGGTATCGAACTGCAAATTTACATCGCTGCAATTGTTTTCGTCGTCTCCAAACTGAACTAATGTGCCCGAGCCTGCCTGACCTTGAAATACGGGCGGGCCACCTTGAGTTCCGGTAAGTGTAACTTTGAGGCACGGGGCAGCGTGCACATGCGTCGCTATTGCGAATAGAAGACCGCTTAGTGCCAAGCGGTTGATAAATTTGAACATAATATTTCCTCCAGATCTGTTACGCTGCAGTATCGAGCTTATAGTGTCAAATTCTTCAATCTTATACAACGGATAATGTCGCATCCAAATTAATTGCCGCTAATTATTAAAATAAGCTTTTTACCAAGTGGACTCAACTTTTCTCATATCTATGCACCATTGAGTATGAGCAATTTGTAAAACAGAGATTTAACTGGCAACAAGGATTGTAGAGTGGTGGTGTTAGCGTTCCAACCAATGCTCAAAATTACTGTGTCTGAATTCGGTTGTTCGAGCATACCAGCGAGTATCGCGAATCAAGGATGCTCCCAAGTGTCTTGGTGCGGTTGGTAGTTGCGGTACCATATTCATACCGTATACAGGATGTCGCCCAATAAAACCAAACGCACTTTTGCGTGTAGGGCCATAGGGGATGAGCTCGGCAATGTTGCCCATGCGCCGTGACTGCGTAACAAATTGTACGAATTCAAGTGCTGTTGGTAGTGATGAAGATCGCTTGGACGGCGCTGCCCAAACGCTGCGATCAATAATCTGGCCATCCCAAATCACATCAAGTGGCACATTGCGTGCGCGAGCATCGAAGAAACGACCATTGTAGCCAGAGGACATGACCACATCCTGATTTTTAAGTAACTCAACAGACTCCTCCGGCGTAGTCCACCAAATTAAGTGTTCACGAACACTGTCCATGCGCCTTAATGCCAGTCGCATGCCCCGTTCGGTACTGAGTAAATCGTATATTTGACTTAGTGGCACACCCTCTGCCATTAAAGCCCATTCAAATATTGCAGCGGGGTTTTTCTGAACAGCGCGTTTGCCCGGAAATTTTTCTATATCGAAAAAATCCTGGATACGACTGGGTTTTTCATCCGGGAATGCGCGTTCATCGAATGCGACAATGGTGGAGAAAGTGGAGTGGGCTATAGAACATTCAGTTATAGCACCATCAATGAAGTCATCACCGGCTTCAATGACTATGGCTTTGATGTATGCATCTGGCAAGCGTGATAATTGCCCACGCTCGCAAGCCATAATCGCATCTTCTTCGAGCATGTCCAGGATATCAGGTAGTTCATCACTGTCAAAAATGTCGAGCCCGCCGGTGTACCGAACCTTAGTCAGATTAATCTCTGTTGATGCTGTGAATGGCTCAAACAGAGCAACATCCTGTGCATCTTCATACGGACCACCCCAGGTGCCCACACTAAGTGTCTCCGCTGCTGCACAAAGCTGCGTTGTTAACATAAGTGCGCATGCACAACCGATTAGATAACTAACTGGAACCATGCTCTTCTTTTCTCAATGCGTGCACTTTTGCCAGGTAGGCGCCAATGATGCCACTCTCAGTGATTACACCAAGCAGGCGTTGATCTGTGCTGGATACTATAGGTACTATTTCTCCAACAAATTTATCTAACGACAACATCGCATCCCACAGTGTGGTTTTTTCTGTGAATGTCAGATCTTCTTTACTGGTTAAAGTAGCTACCGGCTGCTCAGTGTGTTCAATTGCCGATTGCACCTTAAACACACCTATATATTTATTGTCATTATCGACTATTACTGCCTCTGAACGTCCTTTGGTAGCCAGTAAAGCCACTGCTTTAAACGTTGGTGTGTTTGGGGAGAACCAAAGGTAGTCTGTTATTGGTTGATCAACAACGCGTACGTGTTGTAGTTGTGCCTTATCTCTGCCATCTGATAGATCAACACCTTGCGCTGCCAGTTGTACATCGAACAACGAACGCCCGATCATACGAAAGGCAAGTAGGTTGGCAAACACCACTCCAACCATAGCGGCAATCGTGAGGTCATAATTGCGAGTCAGCTCAAAGACAATTAGTATGGTGGTAAGGGGCGCACCTATAACAGGACTGGTGAGTGCCATCATGCCAGTAATAGCGTATACAGCAACACCGGAGGACGGAATGCCTAACAAGGTTAGTATCGACCAGCATAAGGCACCAAACAACACACCAATTAGCAGTGACGGACTGAATACACCGCCTGCGAAGCCAAGACCAACACATAATGCAGTTAACAGGAGTTTCACTAATACCAGAACAGCTAGTTCTTGTTTCGTGTATGCGCCATCAATGGTTGCAAATCGAAGTGCTTCCTGACCTATGCCAAGTACATCAGGTAGGTGCAATGCAGCCGCACCTACACAAAGACCAGCTATCGCCGGTTTGAGTGCAGGATGTACCGGTAATTTTTTTGATAGTGCAGCTATCCAGATGATGCTTCGCATCAAACACACTGCCAGAATTGCACAAGCCGTTCCTACCAGTGCAAAAATAACAAATTCGTACTCGTGCTGTACTCCGTGGAATTCAACCAAAAACAACGGTGGTCGATCAAACACAACGTTTGCAACAACATAGCCCGTAGCCGCCGCGACTGTGGTCGGTGCAAAAGCCTGCATTGAGTAATGTCGCAGGATGACTTCATGGGCAAATACCAATCCTGCAATCGGTGCATTAAATGCCGTTGAAATCGCCGCAGCAACGCCGCACGCCAGCAACACTTGTTGTAAATTTGGAATACGTAAGTGCAGCCGATTCAATAAATTGGCTGATAACGACCCCAGGTAGACGAGCGGTCCGTATTGACCAACCGATGCACCACTGCCTAATGACAGTACGGCGGCCAATGTTGAAACGCAACCGTCTCGGGTCGGTGGTAAAGCAATATTGAGTTGGACGGCTTTGATGACATCAGCCGGGCCAAGTGGTCGACGTTCAGTAGAGTAACGGTAAATAAGATAACCTACTGTTAACCCACCGAGCGTTGGCACCAGTAGGGTTACGGTGTCCAGGACGATCGAGTGTTGAACTTGAACACGTGATCGAGGGGATATAAGTAATACATCGTTCAGCCAGGCAATACATTCAACAAACGCAATTGCGGCAAGTGACACAAACGTACCGACCACACATGCAATAGCGGACACAACGGCAAGGCGATAAAAGATGTTGCCATAGACCATAAAAATAGTGCCAGTTGGGTGGTTGCGTGGTGGATGCAACGTAACCAATGAAGGTAAACACTACTACAGCATGTGCATGGCTGGCAAGATTTCGCATTGATGCTGCTGGAGTATGAACGGGTAAATAATTCTGACATCAGTACGTCTACCGCATAGGTAAAAATCGCACGAGCGTGTCTATGAAATTGCCGCTCGTTTCTATTGTTAGCTCTACTGGAGCACAGCTAATCGTTTGAGTTGTGTTTTCCCCGGATTGGTATTTTTTAGCGTTTGCTACAGCTTTGTTGTCTGTTCGCAGTGGCGTTTTTTTAGTGAATCTCTGCGCATGGTTTTATGTTTGACAGCAGTCGTGTTTCTCAGTGAATGTCACTGTATTGTTATGGGATAGTTGTCAGTTGCGTTTCATGTGATTCTAGTGATGGACAGGTTTTCTAAATCAAATTTTTCAATTCAGTATTTCAACAGTATGAAGTCTGGTTTGTATTAGCTGTTTAAACTAATAATAAAGGATAGGATCTAAATTCTGATACTGACCACCTGATTGCTACTAACGTTTGATCATCAGGGTAGACCATGAACAAGCTATACAGCGACTGGGTTAGTATTAGCTAAAATTAATGTTGGGTAATGCCTAAACTAATCGTTGGCTCTGCGCCGTAAGCACTGCCCTTACACTACAAACGGTAATCCTTACCGTATACACACGCGTTTGAATTTGCTAGATTAGTCTTTTGGATAAATCAAATCGTAGTGACTGCGCATCAGACTGCACACCAAATGTGAAGCAATCTCGGTTTTCGCTGTTTTTTTCGAGCATGGATCACGAGTTGTGAACTTAGGAAGAGGCTGAAATCCTTTACCTGGGTAAACTTGCTCTGTACCGATGTATCAGCTGAATCTGGCCAAATCGATACAGCAAAGAAAACAGCAGGTCTTTGCGACTACTTACGTTCACTCCTGCATCGGAACTCAGTACTTTGAACGACATACTCCCCATTGATACCACTTGGATTCTGCTCTGTGCGTTTCTTGTAATGACTATGCAAATTGGTTTTTGCATGCTCGAAGCTGGCCTGGTGCGTCAAAAGAACAGTATTAATGTTGCCTACAAAAATTTAATGGATTTTATTGTCGCTGGACTTGCCTATTGGGCGGTTGGTTTTGGTGTTATGTATGGAGTAGGTGAGGCGAACGGAATATACGGCACTTCGATGTTTTTTAAGAGTCATGAGGATGGTAACAGCGCCTTCTTTCTCTACCAGATGGTTTTCTGTAGTGCTGCAGCCACGATTGTCGGGGGTGCCCTGGCAGAACGTACTCGACTGGCTGGTTACCTGATTATCAGTGCTTTGGTGGCAGCTGTTATCTACCCACTCATTGGACATTGGGTTTGGGGCGGAGTTCTGGGTAATGGTCCCTCGGGCTGGCTGGCCGAACTTGGTTTTATAGATTATGCCGGGTCAACCGTTGTGCATGGTACGGGTGGTTGGCTGGCGCTGGCGGCTGTATTGGTCGTTGGTCCTCGCATAGGACGATTTGACGAAGACGCGCCTCGGCTGCGTGGGAGTAACTACCCGGTAGCCACAGTAGGTGTCTTGGTGTTGTGGTTTGGCTGGTTTGGTTTTAATGGTGGCAGTACGCTTAAATTCGACGAACAAGTACCGCGTATTCTGGTTAACACCACACTTTCTGCTGCAGCCGGTGGCTTTACGTTGTTGTCTTGGGCTTGGTTAAAGGAACGAAAGCCAAATATTGGGGTGTCATTGAACGGCACAATTGCAGGACTGGTCGGTATAACCGCCGGTGCTAACTTGTATGAAACATATGACGCTGTCATTGTTGGAATTCTTTGCGCCATTTGCTGTAACGTGGCAACAGACCTGTTAGAGAGCTGGAAGATAGACGATGTAATTGGTGCCTGGCCAGCACATGCGGTTGCTGGTGCTGCTGGCACACTATTGGTTGCCGGTCTTGGCGATATGTCTGGGTTCCCGGAAGGCGTGACTCGTATCGAACAGTTGGTCGTTCAAGCCACAGGTGTGGGAGTAGTAGCGCTGTGGGCATTCGGATTTGGCTATGTGTTGCTGGTCTCCTTAAATAAAATATTCAAACTGCGCGTATCAGAAGAAGATGAGCGTGCTGGGTTAAATGTAGCTGAGCACGATGCATCCACCGATATTGTTGAGCTGGTTAGTGAGATGCAGATGCATCGCAGTAATGGTGACTTCAGTACTCCTGTATCGGAGGAGCCACATACCGAAGTTGGCGTGATAGCCGGCGAGTATAATCAAGTACTCGAGCGCGTCAGGCTTGAAATAGAGACTCGTGAGCAGGCATATCATCAACTCGAGGAAGAGAGCGAATTTCGCTTTATCTTTGAGAATGCTCACGAAGGTATTATTCAATTTGCCCGCAATGGCGGTATTACCAAGGCGAATCCTGCAGCGGTTGCATTGCTTGGCTTCAGATCAGCGGACGAACTTATCAGCAGCGTAGGACAGTGGCTATCCAAACTCGAAGGGGTAGATAAAGAGTCGCAGCTTAAGCGAATGATTCGTATGCTTAATGAAAAAGGTGTGGCGCGAGAAATCGAACTCTCCTTTATTCGCAGTGTAGATGGACGGCAAGGTCACGTTCAAATCGATTTGCGTCGTATAGCCGCAGAAAATACCGCAGACACAACGGTGCTTGCGTCGATCATCGACGTGAGTGATAAGAAAGCTAACGATAGGCTGCGACTAGAGCGTGATATCGCCAAAGCTGCGAGCACGGCGAAGAGCGAATTCCTGGCCAATATGAGTCACGAAATCCGTACACCGCTCAACGGTGTGACCGGCATGCTGGAATTATTGTCACGTACCCAACTTGATGCGCGGCAAGAACGCTTCATTCACGTAGCTGGCACCTCCGCAGATGCCTTGCTGTCAGTCATCAATGACATACTTGATGTCTCCAAGATAGAGGCTGGCAAGCTTGAATTGGAAGAAACAGAATTTGAATTGCCGCAATTGCTTGCTGATGTATTGGATATGTTTGCTCAGCAGGCAGCCAGTAAGCATATTGAGCTGGCAAGCCTGTTGCCGACTAATATGCCCCAACGAGTAGTCGGTGATCCTGAAAGACTGCGCCAGGTGTTTGTTAATCTTGTCAGTAATGCGTTGAAGTTTACGGACCAAGGGGCGGTTACACTCCGCTGTCGCATTGATGGCTACAAAGATAACAAGGTTCGCTTTCACTTTGATGTTGAAGATACGGGCTTGGGGATTCAACCAGCCGAAAGAGAACGTCTGTTCGAAGCGTTTACACAGGGCGATACTTCCACGACTCGTAAACACGGTGGTACAGGTCTTGGCTTGAATATTTCGCGACAACTCATAGAACTTATGGGCGGTAAAATCAGTGTAGATAGTGAGCCTGGTCAAGGCACCACATTTCATATTGATCTCGATCTTATTGTGGCAGATCAAGCTGGCGCTGCTCAGGCTGGTGGGCAAAGACTTTCGCACGATGCCAAATCGAAAGGAGCCTTGCGAGTACTTGCCGTTGATGATCATCCGATCAATCTTGAAATACTGGAGGGCCTGCTTGAGCCTGAGGGGTTTCAGATCACAGCGGTTGAGAGCGCCGCTGACGCGCTGTCACAGCTTGATCAGGCTGCTAACGCAAATATTCCTTTTGCGCTTGCGTTGCTCGATTTTCAAATGCCGAGCATGGATGGAAAAGAGCTCGCCACCCGCATTCGAAACGATGGGCGGTTTAATGAGCTACGATTAATCATGCTGACCTCAATCGATCAGGCGTTAACAAATTCAGAGCGCACAGAGTTGAGTATTGCTGCAAGTATAACCAAACCATTGCGCCGCTCCCGGTTGTTCGACGCGATTAACGCAACACTGGGGCATCCGGATAAAAAGACTTCACCGGTAGAGGCAACACCATTAACCGATTTGGCTGCCGAGCGTGTAGCTGCTGCTCGAATGGCTTCACCAGAAATGGTAACTAGAAAGACGACATCCAGTGAATCGGACATGGAGCCAGACTATTCCAGGAAGATAGTTACCACGACAGGAAGATCGCTTAATATTCTTATTGTTGAAGACAATCCGGTAAACCAAATGGTTATTGACGAATTACTGCATGACTTTGGACATACCACTGTGCTTGCCGAGAATGGTGAGCAAGCGCTTGAATGCGTGAAAAAGGGCAATATAGACTTGGTGTTAATGGACTGTCAGATGCCGGTAATGGATGGATTTGAAGCGACTCGACACCTTCGGACCATAGAAGCTCAAACTGGCTCTGCACGAATGCCAATTATAGCCGTGACATCCAATGCAATCAAAGGTGACCGTGAACGTTGCCTTGATGCGGGAATGGACGACTATGTCAGTAAACCAATCAACACAACCAAGCTTGCAGCTTCGATAAGTAAGTTCTCAGATGCAGATTAAATAGCGTGCGAGGCCCGTTATTGTATAGATGCAATAACGGGCTGCAGCAAATTAACGCTATGAGTTACAACCTGTTTTGTAAACAATTTCGACAGCCTTAATAAGACGAACTGGATGGCATTATTCTTGTGAGAAAGATGCCTCTTCAAATCCAGGTAAGCGTGCATGAAAATTCGTCTTTCGTCCCTATCGACGTTTCTGTTTTTAATCTTTTGCGTAAGTTTCGTCTATGCGCAATCGTTTACTGATGTCACCATTGGCTCGTCGCACATTTGTGCACTTGCAGATACCGCAGAGGTTGAATGCACCACAGCTTCGCACGCACTGCGGTATGATGCGCCCGAAGGCCTACCGCAAATGATCGACATTACTGCCGGTGATCAACATACCTGTGGTATCGATCTGGATGGCCAGGCAGTGTGTTGGTCTGATAATCAAAGTGAGTATGGTGCCTTTGATCAGGCAAGAGTACCCGCCATCACTCAACCATTGGTCAATATAGAGGCCGGTACTAACCATACTTGTGCTGTCGATATTGACGGTCGGGTCTGGTGTTGGGGGTTGGATACCAACCAACAATCACAGCCACCTGGAGATGGCATGGGTGCAAATGGAGCCGGCTTTGTAAAAGTTGACGGTGGTTTGAACTTTTCGTGCGGTATTCAGACTGACGGTGACATTGTTTGTTGGACAAACGATAGTCATATATCGTCCACCAGTAACATTGCGGGCCCCTTTATCGATCTTGATATCTCATACCGTACTGCTTGTGGATTGAAAAGCAATGGCAGCATTGATTGTTGGCGTAGTCAATTTGAACCGCCCAACAATGGTCCGTACACCGATCTTGTGGTCAGCAGATTTGCCATATGTGGATTAAATCAGAATCAAATGGTGGAATGCACATTTAGATCAGGCTTCGAGCCGGATGCGCCGGTATTTGCGGCAGATACTCGATTTACAGCAATAGAATCCGGTTCAGAAGTGTTTTCAGCATCGCTGCCGTTTTGTGGGTTGACTTTGTCTGGGACTATTGAATGTTCTTCTTCCACTCAATTTGATGCTTTAACCCCACCAGGTGGTGAAGACTCAACTGACCAGAGTCTGGACAATGTACGCTTTGCACTTACCGCTCGATTTTACGCCAGGAACAGATTGGAGCTGTTTTGGAATAGCCCACCCGCAAGATACGGTAATGAACAAATCCTGGTGGAAGTGTATCGCAATGATGTTTTAGTAGACACCACTGAGAATAGCGCCAGTTGGTACGATACTACTGTGCAGGATCAAAACCCGCTGGTTTACAAAGTTCGCGCTATTGATAGACAAGGCCGCGTTGGTCCATTTTCGTCTACAGTAACCATAGACAATGAAACAGGTGTGGTAACTATCAACGATCAACACAACAACTTTGATATAGTAACCCCCAGCCACACGGTCGATAGCCTTAGGGTAAGCTTTTCTGGCAATAATTATTTTGTTATATGGACAGGCTCTGAACCGGGTACGAAAGGGCTCAAGGGCTATGAGGTTCGCATCAACAATGACCCCGTCGTGTTTAGTGATGGCTATATTCACAGGCTTGAATCTTTTAACAGGTCAGATTGTAATATCATTAGTGTGGCTGCAATGTCTGAGGACGGAACCATGTTTGACTACCGAAGCATAGTGAGCAATCGATTTTCTCGCAACTATTCCAGTTGCATTGACCGTTAAGTGATTCGTTGGGTGATTCGTTAGGTGTTTACAGTTACTTTATTGAATTGAAAATATCAAACAAGCAGGCAAGGCGAACGGCAATTTATTGCAGTGGTCTGAACAGTGAATCTGCCGTCGCCTGTAACAAAGCTAATCTGGTAGCGCTGATCAAATACCTTGGTTACGTTCAACTCGACCCCTTGCATGTTGTTGCTCGCGCACACGATCATATTCTGTGGAGCAGAAACGCTAACTATCGACCACAGCACCTGAAGGCGTTGCTTGAGAAAGACCGCTTGGTATTTGAACACTTTTGTCACGACGCCTGCGTGTTACCAACCGATGCGTTGCCGTATTGGAAGCCACAGTTCAAGCGCAAGGCTAAGTTGTTTCCTCCTGGTAGTACTAAAAATAATTTGCTAAGCAAGGCAGACCAAAAGCAACTCATTGCAAGAATAAACAATGAAGGGCCATTGTGTTCAAAAGATTTTAAAACGGCTCAGTCAGATACAAAACGCGCAATATGGACTAAACCTGCTCATAAGCAAACGTTAGATTACCTTTGGCTTACTGGCACATTGGCGGTGTCAAAGCGAGAGAAATTCACCAAGTACTACGACTTGGCTGAAAGAATCTATCCACCTGAGTTGATCAAAACTTCCGTTGCTGGCAGCGACAGGATGGCCTGGTTAACAAAACATGCTCTGCGGCGATTGGGTTTTGCTACGGTTTCTGAGATCAAACATTTTTGGGACGCTACAAGTCTGGATGAAACGAAAAAATGGTGCAAGAGAAACAACTCGATACTCCCGTTAGTCTCAGTTGAATCATGGAATGGCGAATATTCAGATGCGCTAACCTTAAAGTCAAATAAATCTCTGCTGAACTTCACACCACCACTTGCAAAAAGGCTCAGAATTATAAATCCGTTCGATCCCATTGTGCGAGATAGAAAGCGTCTCGAACGATTGTTTAATTTCGACTATCGAATTGAAATATACGTCCCGGAAGATAAACGACGTTATGGCTACTATGTTTATCCACTGCTTGAGCATGACAAATTCGTTGGCCGAATCGAAGTGCGCCACAACAGAGCGAGTAACCTTATCTGCGTTGATAATTTTTGGCCTGAAGCAAAAGTTAAGTTCGGAAAACAACGTATGCAAAGGCTTGGCCGGGAACTAGAGCGTTTAAAACGCTTTTGTGGAGCTGAATCAGTGGAGTGGTCAAAGTAGATAATGAACTATGCGAAAATTAACCGATGCTTAATCTGTCGGCAAGGTTAACCGCATAGTTATCTGTCATGCCGGCTACAAAATCCATCACCATCATAAGCCTTTCGTAACCTGGCTCGGACTCGCGTTCAACCAGCCGTGTAAAGTCTACAAAGGGGCCAACAACTGAGTCGAGATCTGGCTTTATAAAAGGTGTATTGTCTTGTATTGATGCGCGAAGAATACACGCAAGCGTAGTGTTGCAGCTCTGTTCGAGTTTGTCATTCTGATTAAATGGATAGACTCTGTGCTTAGCGATATTGTTAAGCGCGTTAAAGGCATCAAGCAATGCAGTATCGATACTGGCAATTAGTGGCAATCCACGCTGCCCGTGCATAATTTGTTCGTAGCTTTGCTCAAAAACCAGCACGCATTGTTCAATTAGTTTTCCAATCGATGTTGATCGCATTTGTGCGATTGTGCTGTTATCTGGCAAGCCACTGAGCCTCATAAGATGCTGGTCAACATCGGTTCTGTGCAGTATATGCAGATCTATGGCGTCTTCAATATCGATAATTGCGTTACAAATGTCATCCGCTGCCTCAACCAGGAATGCTAAAGGATGACGACAATATGCATCGCCTTCAGGTAACAAGCCTGTCGTAGTGACCACCCATTCGAAAGCGGATTTGTCGGATTGAAAAACACTGTATTTTCCGTCAGTCTTTGCATACGCATGGTCTGAATACCAGGGGTATTTCATCATTGTCGCAAGTGTTGCGGCAGTCAATCCCAACCCACCGTTTTTATTCTCACATCCGTGTTCGAACCCACTGATGCTACGAGTGGCAATTCTGAAAGCCTGAGCGTTACCTTCATATAAGAAAAGATCAGCACTTTGCGCATCGTTAAGGTCTGAATGTACTTCAGCATGTGTACTCATCCACTGTCGGATTGCACGTTCACCGGCGTGACCAAACGGTGTGTTGCCAACATCATGCGCCAGACAGGCAGCTTGAACCAGCTCGGCAAAATCATTAGCCGTAGCCGGGATAGATTGGCTTTCATGGTCTTTGGCAATACAATACGCTGCCTTACCAAGGCTTCGTCCGACGGAGGCCACTTCAAGAGAATGAGTGAGTCGGTTATGTGTGTGATCGTTGAGTGCCAGCGGATGTACTTGTGTTTTGCGTGCTAGTCGACGGAAAGCCTTGGAAAACACCAGCCGATCATAGTCAATTTCAAATGCTGTCCGGTGTTGCGAATGAGTTCGCGTTCTTGGGTATAGGCGATTCTGACACAATAATGCATTCCAGGACATGCGCTGGATTTCTTCTGTTGGTAGTTGTGTAGCTAAACGGTTACCACTCATTCGCATGTATCGACCAATTGTCCTTAATTCACCGATTTATCGCCATGTCTGGCTGATTCTTGATGCGTTGCCGGCTATTTTGAGGAATAACTATGCACTCACAGTGTGTCCAGTGTGCGGTAAGAATCGGCTGTTATAAAACCCACTGAATCGTTATGATGTCAGGCCTGCCAGCCTGGATAACTCAGCTATTTGTTGTTTAAGTTCGGATGTTTCAACTTTCAAAGCACTGATGCTTGCGGTTAATGTCGCAACTTCTAACTCGAGCAGCGCCATGCGTTCATCATTAGCTTTAGCCTCTGCCGGACTAATGGTTTGTTCTTGTTCACTACGCACATCTGGCGCACCACTGTTTTGATCCGTGATAGAGCCGTGTACAGTAGGCGTACCACAGAACAAATGCGAAATACGTTCACCACGCTGGCCAGGCTGCTGGCCCAGTCTTATCGCGAATGGCACATCGCGATTGCACAAGCGATCGATACAATGCTCAAGCTCATCTTTGTCGGCAAATTTGTACATGCGTTGTGTGCGCGTATTAAGTTCACTCAAAGTTTGTGCACCACGCAGCATCATTACGCACAATATGGCCTGTTGATTTCTACCCAATTCCAGGTGATGCATAAATTGTTGACTGAATTTTTCCGACCGTGAGCTGCGTTCCTTGCGAATAAAGTGTTTGTTGTCCAGTTCCTGCAAAGCGCGATGGACCTCGCCCTGATTGTAATTCGAAATGGGTTCCCGGCTTGATTTCTGGTTACAGGCTGTTATGACGCTGTTAAGTGTTAATGGATACTGGTCGGGAGTGGTGAGTTGTTTCTCCATAAGCACACCAAGCACACGCAACTCGATAGCGTTGAGTTGGGGAGCATTGCTCTGGTCATTTTCTGTGCGTTCCGTGTTTGCACCACCATCATCGCTGATATTGTCGTCACTGGTTTGACCAGTGGCATCTTGTTCTTCGTTGCTATTTTGCATACGTCTCTCCCCAATGGATAATACAAATTATAGTGTTTTTAATAATCTAGTTAAATACAACTCATAAGTTGAGCGAATGCGCTAACCTAGAAGTAACCTGCTGTTGCTTGATTACTGAGCCCGATTTGACACACCGAACCATCATTCCAGAAGCTATACGTCACTTGCCGATCGCAGCGGTTGTGGGTGAGGTCAGTGATGCGCTTTTGCGCGGCAATGTGGCTTTGCAGGCGGCTCCTGGAGCTGGAAAAAGCACAGGGCTTCCACTGGCCTTGCTGTCCAATGCAGCACCAACTAATCGGATAGTTTTACTCGAACCACGTCGATTAGCGGCGTTGGGTGTAGCGGAGCGACTGGCGTTACATTTAAACGAACCACTCGGGCAGAGAATCGGGTTACGCATGCGAGGTCAAACTCAGGTTTCCAAAGCCACTTGTCTTGAGGTTGTGACCGAAGGCGTTCTAACACGCATGTTACAAGCCGATCCGACCATGGACGGTGTCGGGTTGATCATTTTTGATGAGTTTCATGAACGAAGTCTGCATGCCGATTTGGGTTTGGCTTTGTCACGGGAAGTACAACAGGCATTGCGCGATGATCTTCGGCTTTTATTAATGTCTGCCACGCTCGATGCGGTTGAACTCATTGCTGGAATGGGGAATGTTCAACGAATAAGCTGTGCTGGAAGGCAGCACCCAGTCGACATACATTGGCACGGTAACAGTAATGACGACTTGGTGGTACGTGTTGCGTCAACAATTAATACTGCGTTGAGTGAGAACCAAGGCGATGTGTTGGTGTTCCTGCCAGGTGTGGCTGAGATCGAGAAAGTCGCAAGATTCGTGGAGCCACGTTTAATAGATGGCCAGGTGTTGTATCGATTGCATGGCCGAGCCGATGCTAAAATTCAGCGTGCGGCAACGGCCCAGGCAAAGCCAAACCAACAACGCATCATATTGAGCACCAGTATTGCAGAGACGTCTATTACCATCGATGGTGTTCGT